>NZ_JFOM01000013.1:0-161901 GCF_001860525.1 Paenibacillus sp. LC231
CTACGTGTTACTCACCCGTCCGCCGCTAACCATCAGGAGTGCAAGCACTCCATCAGGTCCGCTCGACTTGCATGTATTAGGCACGCCGCCAGCGTTCGTCCTGAGCCAGGATCAAACTCTCCAATAAGGATCGGAAGGAATCTCATACCCGAAGGTGATGAGGTGTTCCATCCTATGTTTGACTTGCTCATTTCTTAACTGACGAGAATTTGTTCAATTCTCTATTTCAACTCCCCACCAAAGTGGTTCGTTTTACTCACTCGTTGTTCAGTTTTCAAAGATCAACTTCTTTGTCTTTCGCCGAAAACTCATTTTCAGCGGCGACCTTTATAATATATCATGGTGCCCATCATTTCGTCAAGAACTTTTTTTGAAAACTTTTTTAATTCGACATTTTCTTAACCGAATTATCAAAGTCCCTTTCGAAGGGGCGAGTTATAATTTATCACAGAAACAGGTGGCTCGTCAACATGATTCGCCAATTTTTTTTCGACTTCTTGTAACAAACGTTCTGACACATTTTTGCATGACTGATACATCCTATTATCCACACTAACGTTAGATACTGTTTCCTGAGACGCTGTTTTATAACCGTTATATCCAATACTTCGGCACAAAAAAAGAAGGACTCGCGTCCTTCCTTAGTCGGTGTAGTACCGAATGGCTTCTGTTCCGTAAGACCGAACACCTCTCCACATCGGAACTTCCTTCACAAGCGATTGATAGACCAGCTTGCGCATCACGATCGGCAGTTCCTTGGATACAGGTGCCAGCTCAGGGTGGAGAATAAGCTCCTGTATCGTCCAGGGATTCCGTCGGCTTCTTAAAACGCGGAGCAGCAGCGCTGCTGAGCTCTCCAGCTTGGATATCATAGAGAATTCATAGGCCAGCAGGGCCAACTCCACTCGCTGGCCGAGCGTTTCCGTACTGACCGTAAGTTCTTCATATAATTTGCGGACGGGTGTATTCAATCCTGTAATCTGCTCCCAAACAGCCGATTCCGGATGAATTCCCCGCTCGATCAGTTCAAGCTGCCCCCAATGATGCAGGCCTTCTAATAGAGTATGGTAAGCATCCAGACCCCGCTCTTCCTTCAAGAGCATCTTGGCATCCATATACTTTTGCAAGAAGTGGGCAAATCCAATAAACAATTTTTGCTCCCGGAACGGTTCAGCAAACCTTAGGAAATCACGGCGCAGATTGGACAGGCGATCTTGGTCGTCTTTTATGATATCTCCTTCTAGGAAGCATTTGATCAATACTTTATGTGTGCCGCTCAGAAGCTCCCGATGCAAATCATCCAGCCCAATGCTTATCACCTGGCAGCGTTCCCCGCCTACAATAGAATGCTGGATGGGAGGCTCATCAGGTGTTCTGTCATACGCTACAACAATATTGACCTCAAAATCATAAACAAGCAATCCTTGCTGCCTTTTGTCCGAATTACGGTATGCTATCGCCCCTACAGCATCCTCATCAACCGTATTTCCATAATAAAAAGAAAAGTTGGTTAATTCCACGTTTCCCTCCATACATTCCTTGGCGAATTTCAGCCATTTCAGTTATAATGTAATTCTACATGTCCATGTAAGTTCCTTCTTTTAGGAGATAAGATCTTATGAAGGCGATAAACGAATATACCAGATTTCATTTCTCGGTTCACGTTATTTCATAAACAACTATTTGAATGACAGGAGTTTTCGAGCCATGATCTTTAAGAACGCAAAAATCAACGCCTTCCGCACTTGGGGATTGCTGCTGACGATGTTGGGTATGGGCCTTATGGTGCTTGGTACAGCCGGAATCGTATTCTTCGGCCAAGCAGGCAAAATATTTGCCGGAATCGGATTGGTGTTTGGCCTGATTATGATGCTGGGGAGTCTCGGCATTTACTTTTGGGCGGGTATGCTATCCACGAGTGCCGTCCAAATTCAGTGTCCGGAATGCAATAAATTGACCAAGATGTTGGGTAAAACCGACCGCTGCATGTTCTGCCATACGATTTTGACACTGGATCCAAGCCAGGCCAACATCACAGCAGAAGAGCTTGAAGCCCAGCAGACCAGATCCTAAAGTGATATGCAGAAACCTGCTACTCAATAGGATTTGCAACTCGTAGGACGATTAAACACAAAGAACCCGGTTATCCTCGTGATAACCGGGTTCTTTATTATGATATGAAAATAAGTTCTACTAATCCTTAATCATGTATGGTCTTCAGAACATGCCAGGTTTCCGGAATGGCAAAACTTCGGTTCCACGAAGCAATGCCGCCAAGCTTCAGCTTTTTGGCCATATTCACTCGGGATTGCAGAGAAGTGCCGTCCTCCATCCATATTTTCTTGATGGATTCTCCCTCAGTGAATTGGACATAATTCTGTCCTGTACCGGCATCAAGCGTACCTTTCACCTTCTGTTCCTTAAGCAAGGCCTGCAGCTTCTCCATGCCAATCGCTTTGGAGGACACCTTCGTCTCTCCCGCTTCGCTTGTTTCCGTCCAGACCCGTGTATATAGCGGTACGCCCAACACCAGCTTGGATGACGGTACCGCGTCCTCTTCCATGATTCGCCTTACCGACTGCTCGGCCCATGGCAGCGAGGATACGGATCCCGCTTTCGGACTCGCGGCCCAGTGCTCGTCATAAGCCATCACCATCATGTAATCAACCGTCTCTCCGAGTCGTTTCCGATCGAGAAAGAGCGACCACATCTCGCTGTTCGATTTTGGCGTAACATCGATAGAAACGATAAGCCCTCTGGCTTTGGCCAGCGGCTTCATCTCCCGGACGAACTGAACGACATGATCCTTATCTTTGGTATGAACATTTTCAAAGTCGATATTGATTCCGTCGAGTTTATATTGTTTGGCATAAGCCAGCATCTGCTCGATAATATGCGATCTTCTATCAAAAGTAGACAGCGCCTCGGTTGTCATATCCGGATCGAAGCTGTTGTCCATCAGACCCCAAACCTCCATGTTCCTGTTATGGGCCCAGCTTACATACTGCTGAACGGCTTTAGATTTGACCGTGCCTTCACCATCCACAATGCTGAACCAGGTCGGGCTGACCACATTGACACCGGGCAGTTCGCCAATGCTATCTGTGCTGGGATTTTTATTATAAACAGCTTCCCATGCCAGATTGACCGCCTTGTCCTTCCATTCCAGCTCGGCCCGCGAAGGAGTCTGCGCAAGCATCGGAATTTCCTTTACGTCCCCAAGTTTAACCTGCTCTTTGGGAACATATCCCGTATACCCGTTATCTGCCTGAACGAATAACCGCCCCGCTTCTTCACGCCATACGCGAAGCCGCTCACCGGCCGGCATGTCCAGTACAATCGGAGACTTCTTCTCCCCGCTCTCACGTAGAGCCACGGTTTCCTCAGGATTACCGGGTGCTGCTTCGGCAAGCTGAATCGAATCCCCCGCACGCATCAGAATAATGGCGCCTGTCGCCGAGTCTTCGTGAACGGTCACGCCATAATGCTGTTTGAGCGGCTTAATCGGAACATAGGCAATGCCGTCAATCAGCTTAGGTGCGTAGGGAATGGTAACCGCCTTGCCATTCAGCTCGCCCTTCGTGCTCTCCATCTTCATGCGGAATACGGATTCCGAAGTCGTTACAAGGACGGATTCTGTTTCTTCCTCATAACGAATGTTGGCATCCACGCTCTCCTGAATAACCGTTATCGGCAGCAGCAGCTCTTCACCGGAGCCCCGGGCAGGCTGTTCCTTTAGCTCTCCCTGAACAAAAATCGGCTTGTCCATTCCACGCCAATCCGGCACGGTATAGGTCTGGTTCGGAAATAATGTGGTGACAACCCACCAAGCGCCCGCCGCGATCAACAACAACCCCAGAAAGAAAGAGCCCCCTCTCGTGCGCCTCTTCTTTCCCCGATATCTTCTTCTTGCCAAACTACTCCCCCATTTCACTCTCGCTCATTACTAACTCCTTGACGCCGAATAGCGCCCTTAAAAATAAAAACGTGTGGAATGGTTCATTCCGCACGTTTATTTATAACAACCGGCGTCTATTGGCAGGACTTGCAGAGCCCATACAGCTCCATTCGTAGTCCCTTTACTTCAAACCCGGTGCTTTTCTCCGCTTGTATTCCAACATCTTCAAGGGACGGATAGCTGAAATCTTCAATTTTACCGCAACTCTGGCATATGACATGATGATGATCCGATACGTTAGCGTCGAAACGACTCGAGTTGTCCCCGTAGGTCAGCTCACGCACCATGCCGGCTTCAATAAACATTTTTAGATTGTTGTATACTGTGGCTACGCTCATACTAGGAAAATTAGGTTCTAGAGCCCGATAAATATCATCCGCTGTCGGATGGCCCATAGATTCCACCAGATACGTTAAAATTGCATGACGTTGCGGCGTGATACGGACACCGGTCGTTTTCAGTTGTTCCAGCGCATGCTGTACGGACGTTCCCATGGTTGCCCACCGCCTTTAAGTTTAACTGGTTTTTACAAAACCTATAACGTTCTTAGACTTCATTGTACGGCGTTTCTTGGAATGTTGTCAATCCGGCAGAGGCGTCCAGCCCCCGCTGTTCCGGCCTTCCTCCTGTTCCGGATAGCTTCGGAAGATGTTCAGATTACTGTTTCCCTCTATATGAATGGAATGTTCGCCTGTACCGGATTCGCCGGAAATGGTTTTCTGTTCAATTAGAAGATTGGGCAGCGTTGTCAGAATTCTGCCATAGCTAATCGTCCCTTCAAGCTTGTAATCACCCTCGAGCGGAACGTGAAGGTTCATCTCACCAACCGCACTATACACATTCCAATCGCCACCAATGCGGGATGACCGTATAGCCACTCCACCATTGAGGGATTCAGCGCTTAATTGCGACTCTGCCCCGCTGATCAGAATGTTGCCGTTTCTCGTCTGAACCCGGATATGATCGTTCGTTCGCTTTACCGTCATATTCCCCACTTGCGTGGTCAAATCCGTTTCGCCCGTAATGTCGACGGCCAGCATATTCCCCCGGTTAGTCGACATTTTAATATGACCGGTAACGCCGCGCGCCGTCATGTCGCCATTTAAGGTCTTGCCCGTAACATTTCCGTAAATCCGATCCATCGTAATGGGCCCGTTACCGCTCTCCAGCAAAATATTCTCAATCGCTTCCACGCGGTTTAGGGTTATGGCACCGTTCATCGTCCGTATCTCAAAATTGAATCGTCGATCATCCGGAACCGCGATGTTCACATTCATACGGGGCTGCCGTTTGCCCGATTCTCCATAGGCCTTCCCCTTGGACCGAATCGTAATCGTCTTGCCTTCCCCCACTTCGATCGTCGACTGCTCGGCGATCGCTTCGGCTAAACCGGGCTGCTCCTGATCGACCCATACTTCCGTCTCCACCTTGATATCGTCTACATCCTGCCTTGTGATGGAGATGTCCCCGTTTAAGTGATCGACGATGATTTTCTCGGTTTCAAGTTCAACGGGAATCTCCAGTATCGGCTTCTCGAACCGGTTACCTTCAGCTTCGCTGTAATCCACTCCCGCCGCCGTCAAATTCAGGCTCACCCGATTCCAGAGATGGAGAAAATGCTCCTGCTGGGAAATGACGAATACGGAGGCCGTAACAGCCACTGCCAGCAGAATCCCCCTCAAGTCAGGCCGAAACCGAAATTCTTTGCGTCTGCCCAAGAGACGCGACAGCGTGTACCTGACTATATATTCAACACCGAGCAGGATAAACAACAGCGGCCACCAGCGCTGGAGCATAAATATATAATCCGTGCCTCTCCACTCGTCCAACAGCAATAAAACGCCCGTGCATACAAGCAGCAAGGCGGCTGTATATCGTCCCACTCTAATTTTATGTTTCATCCGTCTCCTCCCCTCATCGGTTATCACCGTACCACTGTATGCGTTATAGGGATTTGCCCTTGTCTCTTCGGTGGCGGAGAGCTTCCCGGATCCCCGCCCATATCCCGATAACGATCAGCATGATAGCAGAGGCTTCCGCACCATAATCGCGGATTCCTGCCTGCAGCCAAGGCGGCTTCTGGTGAAACAAAATGAGCAGCGCCCCGGTAACAACCAACATGAGGCCAAAAGCGATTCCCCGCTCACCCCTGAACGGATGATTCCGTCCTGATCCGTCCTCGGAAGCAGCAGCCGCTGCCTCACCGCGTCTTTTTCGGGAAATAATATATTCCGCTGCCTGCAGCACGTCATACACGTTATAAAAATACCCCACCGGTATCAGAAGACCCAGAACGACAAGCAGCGGTACATTGATCTGCATTCCAATGGAAGAAAAATATAAAAGCGCCGATATGTCCAGCAGCAGCAACATTATAAATGTTATCCCCTTACGGTACATACCGAGGTACAAATGACCCAGACCCGGAATGAGAGCGGCTAATAGAAGTGCGTATAATTTCCGCTTTTTTCGCTGCAGCCCCGGGTGTCGCCTAACCTGGACCTGATGCCGTTTCTTCTTGCTGACTTGGGTTTGTGGTTCGGGTGTTGGATTCATAACCTTCTCGCCTCCTTCCAAACATCCTGGGACAGGCGTTGTTTTACGATGTTTTCTTTGATAGTACCCCAACAAGGAGCTGAAGTAACTGGCAAAAAACTGGATAGACCGTCCGCAGAAAGCTGGCAAAGCTACAAAAAAACGGCACCGCCGGTGGTTCAGCAGTAGCCGTTTGTTATGCTTCATTCCCTACCCTATTCAGCCGTTACCATCGTTACATGGCCGATTCCCCGCAACTGCCGGGTGATCTCCATCGGTTCGAATTTGCGATCGGTCAAGACCTGCAGCGAGATTTCGAGCCCTAATACCGCAGGCTGCAGCTCCCCGTATGCCGCACCGCTTCGTTCGTTAACGATAAGCTTCTTGATCACGAATTCCTGTTCCTCCAGAACAGCGGATATGTCATCCAAAATATTCGGCGTATTCGCTGCGTGGACAGTAATCAGATGCAGTTTGCTGCCGCGGATGTAACGCTGCTCCAGCTTATTGAAGACAACCAGATTAAGTAGAATTAGCACCGTCGATACGATCGAAGCAAAATAAAAGCCGGCCCCAATCGCTAACCCCACGGCCCCCACAACCCAGATGGACGCAGCAGTGGTTAGTCCGGTAATGGATTTACCTGTAAACAGAATGGTACCGGCACCCAAGAAACCGATCCCTGTAATGACGGCCGTTGCCAAGCGCGCTGGATCAATCCGAACGTTAATCTCGTCTACAAAATCGGAGAAACCGTAAATGGATAACAGCATAATAAGCGTAGAACCCAAACATACCAATATATGCGTGCGCAGCCCTGCAGCATGGTTCGAACGTTCCCGTTCAAAACCGATCAAGCCGCCAAGCAGCATAGCCAGCAGCAATCTTAATAAAATGGATACATTATCTATCACCCAAGGATTATTCAAAAGAACGATACTCCCCTCACGTCTGCTTCAGTCGCTTATGCTTTATCATTCATTGTATATGAAGATGGAACTCGGTCAATTCCACACCCGGAGCAACCTCAAAAGCGTGATTTTTAACAAACCCGAATTTCTCATACAAGGTTACCGCAGGCGTATTGCGCGTCCCTGTTGAGACTACGAACATGGGCGCCTCCTTATAGGATTCCAACACGTGGCGGATTAATGTCCCCGCGATCCCTTTGCGAAAATGACCCGGATGGACCATCATTCGTGATATGGTGACCTGCTCCTGTTCCGGCTCGACTGCGATTGCTCCGATAAGATCGCCTTCTTCATTAATATAACCAAAAAAGGTTTCCCCGCTCGAACGGATCGTATCGAAGGTATCCTGCAGCGGAGGGATTTCCGAGAATCCGATTAATTCAGCTTCCAAAGGGTACGCCATGTGCTGCAGACTCCATATCTGCTGGACGGTATCCCTATCCTCCAAAGATAATGCTCTTATCATATATTCATCCCCTGACCAAGTTATTATAAGAAAAACGTCTATCGACGTGCGCTCAAAAGAAGAAAGACCGCGTTAAGGGGTAGTCTTTCTTGCGATATCAGGCAGCAGACCCTCCGATGTTTATACTTTCCGATATCTTAAAAAGGAACTTGCCCCTGATGCGGGGCAAGCTCCCATTACCTAAAAAACAATTCGAAGAACATGGCGGATACACGTTGATTATCCGTTCAGCACCTCAACCAGCAGTTTGTTGGCCAGCGCAGGATTGGCTTTTCCCTTGCTCTCTTTCATCACTTGACCCACCAGGAAGCCGATCGCTTTCTGTTTACCTGCCTTGTAGTCCTCCACGGATTGCGGATTGTTTGCAACCACCTGCTCGACAATGCTCTTGATTGCTCCTTCATCGCTGATTTGGACAAGGCCCTTCTCCTCGACGATTTGCGCAGGCAGCTTGCCGCTCTCCAGCATCTCTTTGAAGACGGTTTTGGCGATTTTGCTGCTGATGGTTCCCTTCTCGATCAATCCGATCATCTCGCCCAGGCCTTGGCCCGTGATCTTCACTTCAGACAGCTCCAGATTGTTCGAATTCAAATAACCCAGCAAATCTCCCATGATCCAGTTCGAAACGGATTTAGCATCCTTCGTATAGTTCAAGCTGTCCTCGAAGAAGTCGGCGAGCAGCTTGGACGACGTGATGACCGCAGCATCATAATCCGGCAATCCATACTCCGAAGCATAACGTGCCTTACGGGCATCCGGAAGCTCCGGAATCGTTGCACGAACGGCCTCTTTCCACTCTTCGCTAATATGCACCGATACCAGATCCGGGTCCGGGAAATAACGGTAGTCGTGCGCCTGCTCCTTCCCGCGCATGGAGAAGGTTTTTGCCTGCGCTTCGTCCCAGCGGCGGGTTTCCTGTACGATCACGCCGCCCTCATCGAGAATTTCCGTTTGCCGGTACTGCTCATATTCCAAGCCGCGCTGTACGCCGCGGAAGGAGTTCATATTCTTCAGCTCGGCCTTCGTGCCGAGTTCCTTCTGTCCCCATGGACGAAGACTGATGTTAGCGTCGCAGCGAAGCGACCCCTCTTCCATCTTCACGTCCGATACGTCGCAGTATTGCATAATCGCACGCATTTTCTCCAAATAAGCTTTGGCTTCCTCCGGCGTCGAGATCTCAGGCTCAGACACAATCTCAACCAGCGGCGTTCCTACGCGGTTAAAGTCAACCAGCGAGGCATAACCGCCATCCACGTGCGTGAGTTTACCGGCATCCTCCTCCAGATGGAGCCGGGTTATCCCGATTCGCTTCGTCTTTCCGTCCACCTCAATATCGATCCAGCCGTTCTCACCGATCGGCTGATCGTACTGGGAAATCTGGTATGCTTTCGGGGAATCCGGGTAGAAGTAGTTCTTGCGGTCAAATTTGCTGACATCGCCGATGGTGCAGTTCAGCGCCATCGCAGCTTTCATGGCATATTCCACAGCCTGGCGGTTTAATACAGGCAGCACGCCGGGATGGCCCAGACAGATGGGACATGTATGTGTGTTCGGCGGGGCTCCAAACGCAGTGGAGCAGCCGCAAAATATTTTGGAATTCGTATGCAGCTCTACGTGCACTTCCAATCCGATAACCGTTTCATATTTTGATGTAGACATCGATTGTTTCCCTCCTTCTCTGCCGCCGGTTTACAGTTCAGGCCGCCGTTTGTGGTGTTCAGTATTTTGCTCATAGGCATGCGCGACGCGCAGTACGGTCGACTCATCAAAGGCTTTGCCGATAATTTGCATACCTACAGGCAGTCCGTCCGCGAACCCGCAAGGAATACTGACTGCCGGCACACCTGCCAAGCTGACAGGAATCGTCAGGATATCATTCAAATACATCGTCAGTGGATCGTCCACCTGAGCTCCGAGCTTGAAAGCCGTAGTCGGAGCTGTAGGTCCGATGATGACATCATATTGCTCGAATACTTTATCGAAGTCCTGCTTGATAAGTGTACGGGCTTTCTGTGCCTTCAAATAATAGGCGTCGTAATAACCCGAGCTAAGCGCATAGGTACCCAGCATGATGCGGCGTTTCACCTCATCGCCGAAGCCTTGGCTGCGGGACTCATGATACAGGTCGATCAGGCTGCCTGCATTGTCGGAACGAACGCCATAGCGCACGCCGTCAAAGCGGGCCAGGTTCGACGAGGCTTCCGAAGAAGCGAGCAAATAATATGTTGCTACCGCATAGTCGGTATGCGGGAGGGAAACTTCATCCCAGGTAGCGCCCAGCGCTTCGAGCACCTTCAGTGCGTTCAGGACGGTTTCCTTCACTTCAGCGTCAACGCCCTCGCCCAGGTATTCCTTAGGCACAGCAATGCGAAGACCGGTAACGTCTCCGGATAATGCGCTCAGATAGTCGGGCACGTCCACTTTGGCAGATGTCGAATCCATCGGATCGTAACCGGCAATGGCTTGCAGGACATAAGCGGAATCTTCCACATTTTTCGTCAAAGGTCCGATCTGATCCAGCGATGATGCAAAGGCAACAAGGCCGAAACGGGATACGAGGCCATAGGTTGGTTTCAGTCCCACGACACCGCAATAAGAGGCAGGCTGCCTGATGGAACCGCCTGTATCCGACCCCAGCGCAAAGTAAGCTTCACCTGCAGCTACGGCCGCAGCCGAGCCGCCGCTTGATCCGCCGGGTACCCGCTCTAAATCCCATGGGTTGCGCACGGGATAGAAGCTGGAATTCTCATTGGAGCCTCCCATTGCAAACTCGTCCATGTTCAGCTTGCCGATTGTCACCGTATCCGCTGCACGTAGCTTACCGACAACCGTTGCATCATAAACCGGTGTGAAATTGGACAAAAACTGACTAGCGCATGTGGTGCGAAGTCCTTCTGTCACGATATTATCCTTGATTCCGACAGGAAGCCCGAACAACAGTCCGCGCGTTCCCTCTGAAGCCAGCCTCTCATCCAAAGCCTTGGCGGATGAACGAGCGCCTTCTTCGTCCAAAGTAATAAATGCCTTCACCCGATCCTCACGTTCGGAAATACGAGTAAAAGCTTGGTCAACCAGATCGGTTACGGAAAGCTCCTTATTCTGCAGCTTATTATGTATCTCCGTTAACTTGTAATCAAACAGACTCAAGTGTGTATCCTCCCTTCAGGCTATTCCAATACAGCAGGTACTTTAATTTGATCGTCTTCTTCATCCGGTGCGTTAAGCAGCACCTTCTCGATAGGCAAGCTCTCGCGTACCTCGTCTTCTCTCATGACATTGCTGAGATGAAGCACGTGTGTAGTCGGCTCAACACCTTCTGTATCCAATTCATTTAACTTCTCGGCATATTGTAAAATCGCATTCAGTTGGCCGGTAAACATCTGCTCTTCTTCAGGCGTCAAATTCAAACGGGCCAGCTTCGCTACATGCTGAACATCCTTATCGGTAATGCTCATGGCTTTGCATCCTCCTTCATGCCCCTATCCAGTTAAAGGGGTAAAGTCTGTCACGACAACTTTTCTCATTATATTGTAGAAGCATGCAAGATTCAATCCAAACAGCTTGATGCTTGCTGCTTCGGAGCTACTTTTCCATTCCATCAAAAAAGAGTCGGCCTCAGCCGACTCTTCTAAATCCAAGCACGAAGATTCACTTGTTTGATGAAATCCGCCTGGGATATTGCTTCCTTGGTTTCTTCTTCCTCTTCAACACTTTCCAACTCGCCGTTCATCACTTGATGAAACAGCTTCTCATTATATGTCGACAGGGCGAAATCGATGAGCGCTTCCCGCTCGACCCGCTCAGCTTCCTGCTTCAACACGATTGATTCCAGCTCGACATCATCTGCCGGAACAAAAAAATTACGGTTGAGGCTCGGAATCCGAATGACGTAATCGAACGCATTGTCCGGATTTCGGTCATAGGCGATGATATAACCGTATTGACCGATTGGAAGATTCTGCTCAAAGGCGTCCGCAACGATTGTAATCTTTTCCCCTAAACGCAGCATCGTCTACCTCCTGAGTTGTCTATCCTTTTTTAAGAGATAAGAAAATATAAACTTCAGAGGCTTATCATCCTTATCTCGCAAGAAAAACTTCCGCTAAATACGGTCTCTCTTCTGATAACGTACGTCGATGACGTTTTTCTTGTCTTCATAGTCTACTAAAAAAAGATAGAGATGTCCATGTGATTCAGATAAAACCTGAATCTCCCATGAAAACTAGGATTGCGGGGACAGCGGACTCCTTCTAAGCAGCCTCGCGGCAACGATAATCGACACCGCCATAATCAGCATGGCAACGAGTATCGGTGACCACGCGCTGCTCCCTGCGCCAAGAATTCGCTCAGCGGCCATGCTGCTTAAACGACCCGGGCTCCATAGAACGCGGGAGGGCAGCAAACCGGATAAGAGCGAAAGTACGCCGGCAACTGCCAAGCTGATGAAGGCCGCAGCCGGCCCGCGAAGGACGGCACCGAGGGGCAGCACAAGCGTTACGATCCAGGCCAGCCATACAGCATATAAGCCCCCGCCGCTGGTAACCGATCCCCATTCCAAAGGACCGATGAGCTGATACGTGTAATATGCAGCACCGCCAAGTCCAATCGCAAAAGAAACGACCAGCAGCGTCATCAAGGCGGCCCATTTGGCAGACATCATGGGAATCGTGGATACCGAACGGGCGAGAACAAGCTCAGCCGTGCCGGTGGCTCGCTCCCCTGCTACCGTGTTCATTCCCGCCAGCACAAGCACCAGCAGGCCGATGGTGCTGAATTGGCTCAAGGTTGATGCCATAACATTCTCGGCGGACGGGACGGTAAATAATGCCGCCGCTTCCGGTGGCAATTCCCCGGCCATGGTCAGGATATCCGGCAAATAATAGGTGGAAACCGGCTGCATAATGCCAAGAAGCAGGAAGACTGCAGGCACCCAAATCCATTTATAGGTCCGGCTGGCCTCGAGCATTTCTTTTTGATAATAAATCCAGAACGACTTCATGAGCCCACCACCTTCATAAACATATCCTCGAGCGAAGACGTGCCTGCTTCAAAACGAAGCAGCTCGATTTCGTCATCGGCAAGCTCCTTGATTAAAGCAGCCCGTGCAACATCCATATCCGTCACCATCAGCTTGGCGCCGCGTTTGCCGAGTTCGATCTCATGCACATAAGGACGGTTCACAAGACTGTCGAGCCAAGCAACCTCCCGCTCCCCCGGTTCAACCTCAATCGATAGGACCGGCTGGCGATATTTCGTGCGAAGTTCGCTAAGCGCCCCTTTCTCCGCAATTTCCCCGTCTACCATCAGTACCATGTCATCGCAGATTTCCTCCGCATCGTGAAGCACATGGGTTGAGAACAGAACGGTGACTTCCCCGCGCAAGCGGCCCAGCAGGTCCATAACCTCACGACGCCCGATCGGATCAAGCGCCGATACCGGCTCGTCCAGCATGATCAGCTCAGGCTTATGCACCAGCGCTTGAGCAATGCCAAGCCGCTGCTTCATTCCGCCGGAGTAACCGGATATTCGGCGTTTGGCCGCCTGCTCCAGGCCAACCATTTCGATGACTTCCCGACTTCGCTTATTAGCCTCTCGTCCAGATAATCCCGACAGCTTGGCGCTGAAAGACAAGTACTCCATGCCCGACATCCAGCTGTAAAACTTCGGATACTGAGGCAAGTAACCGATCCGGTGACGCCAGCCGTTCGTTTGCGTATCGGCTGAACCATATCGGATCTCACCCCGGGTTGGAGGTATTAATCCGGCCAGCATCCGCAGTGTAGTTGTTTTGCCGGCACCATTAGGACCAAGCAGGGCCGTACAGCTTCCTCGCTGCAATTCAAATGAAATGCCCTTAACCGGCGTGATGCTTCCTATGCTTTTCGTCAATTCATGAATGCTTAAAATTTTTTCCGTCAAGCTTCCCGCCTCCCTGCAACAAAATAAGCAACGCTGCCAAGAAGGTTACCCAGCAGTATAATCAACACCCATACCCATCTCGGTCCACGTATGTTTGCTGGCTCTGCCCGAAACAAAGATATCAGCCCCGTTACTGCGAGAATGGCTTGCAGTGCAAGAATCGGCCAGATCAATCCCCAATTAATTTCCATAATAATCCCCCATGTTCCGTATATAATGAAGAAACTTAAGACTTGCGGTCATCTTTGTGGATGACGAATATCCAGTAAAAGAGCAGCGGCATCGGCATTGTCGTAGACCCCCATATCCCCCAAAACCAAGCCATCTTGCCAAGCCCCCGCTTCCTCGCATCCAAGAAAAGCCATGTCCCTTGAATCAGCACAAGCACAACGGCAAGGATGATCACTCCCAGCGGACTCTCGTTAACTTCATTCATCAGATCCCCTTCTTTCCGGCAGATCTCAGACTCTTGGAAAATACAAGAACGGAAATCCCGGCAACCATGCCGAACCCGTGAATAAACAGTAGGATCTTCGGCGCCGCCAAGGCAGCCATCAATCCGCCACCAACGATAAAGAGTGAAATCAGAAGAAAGAGCAGCAATTCGTATTTCATCCGCCGCCGCTTGCGCTCCAAAGTATGAACGGCCAGCGTATGCAATCCTTCCAGGGATGGGGATGGCGCATCCTCAAACAATTGATCCACCCGCTCCATTTCTTTGGTAAATCCTTCAATCCATATTTCGTCCTCATGCTCAGGTCCTTTGACCATCGTCACCCATCTCCTTTCGCAGCTGTTTGATACCATAGGCTGTTCGTGATTTCACCGTTCCTTCGGGAATACCAAGCATCGTTCCGATTTCATCATAGCTATAGCCGTAATAATGCTTCAGCAGGATGGCAATCCGGTGATCCTCAGATAAGCGGGATAATCCATTCAGCATATCCGTCCAATCCTCTCCCCGCCGCTCCATCTGCCAGCGCATCCGCCTTGCCGATTGAACGGCTTCCTGCTCCAGCCATTTCTTCTCCCGTTTCTTTCGCCGGGTGCTATCGATGAACAACCGGGTAGCAATGGTAATCATCCAGGAGGAGAAAGACGAAGTCCCGTTATAACGGTTCATATTCTCCATGCATCGAACAATGGTATCCTGTGCAGTATCCTCTGCAACCATCGGGTCCATCGTCACCTTTAGCAAATATTTATAAAGATAGGAATAATGCTGCTTGAACAGCAGCGCCATAGCCGCTGCATCTCCTAATTGCGCTTGTTGTATCAAACCCTCTTCATCAGGGATCATGAAAAAATCATCACCTTCTTTCGCATTCCAACCTTAATACGATTAACAACAGCCAATCGTTCAAATGGAGTTTTATATTTATCCTGTACCGAATGATATCAATTATTAAAACCTATCATGACGGTAAGAAATTCATCGATATCTGTAAAAAACTCAAAAAAAAGCAGCCGACTAAAAATTCGGCTGCCCTCTCCAATAGAAAGAATCCATTCAGTTCATGATGAGGGTGTCATGTTCGCATGTCGATCTATTGATTAAATCGTATAACCTGCAGCCGATGATGCCATGGCTGCTGCGCGATCCCTTCATCCTTCACCAGCCTGTCCCAGACAACGGAGGATATTTCCGTCTGAATCTGCCGGTGGAACTCCGGTTGTCGATCAATCGCTTCGCTTCTTGTTACACTCCCGTTCAACAGCGATAGATGATCTTTCCTCACTGGCGCTTCCCCCTAATCACGTCCATGCCAAAAAACTCCCCATAAAATAAAAGAACGCAAACCGGGATGAATTCCACAGTCTGCGTGCTTCGCAAGGGTAACAATTAATTAACCGTATTGTATCAATGTTGTCCAGGTTTGTCCAGACAAAGTTTCCCGATTTATGTCGGAAGCTATCTTATCGTCTGGCAGGAACGTAAGGATTCCGCTGCTTTTCATAACCGATGGTTGTTCGAGGACCATGGCCGGAATACACAACGACCTCATCCGGGAAGGTATACAGCGTATTTTGAATGGAATTAATCAAATCACGTTCACGGCCTCCAGGAAAGTCCGTTCGCCCAACCCCGAGACGGAACAGCACATCGCCGGAAAACAGATCATTTCCACACTTGAAGCTTACGCTTCCCGGGGAATGTCCCGGTGTATGAAAGACGCTGAAGGTATGTCCGATGAGCTGCAGCTCAAGTCCATCCGCCAAATCGTACTCAGCCGGCTCGGTGGACAGCGGTTCCGTTACCTGCGGCCACATCATCGAGCCGTTAAGCTTCGGATTGGTCAGCCATTCACTCTCCAGGGTGTGCAGGTAAACAGGACAGCCCTTCAGCTTGCGGATCTCCTCAACGCCCCCCATGTGGTCAAAATGCGCATGGGTCAGCAGGATGACTTCAATCTCCAAATCGGCTATTCGCTTCACAAGCGGCCCCGGGTTCATGCCAGGGTCGATAATGATCGCTTTGCCTTCAACAGGTCCTGTCAGTAAATACGCATTCGTCTGTAGCGGTCCTAAATTAAAGGTTTCAATATGAAGTGTCATGATTAGAACCCTGACATCAGTTCACGCAATTCCTTAATGATGGCAGCGTGGAACTCATACCCTTCCCCGTAGGCTTGAAGAATGCTTTGCCGCGTGACGGCAAGATTGTCCTGATAGTCCGACGCTTCGCGATCCGGATTGTTCTGCTTGAACTCAATCATAAACTTCTGAACATGCGCCGGACGCGGTCCCCACGTGCCGAGAACATGTCCCCCGGTATCCGAAATGATAACAACCGGAATGGAACGGGCACCCATGGTCAGGAACTGATCCATGACGTCCAGATTCTCTTCCATAATCAGCACTTCCGTCTCAATTCCCGCGGTCTCCATCGCGCGAAATATGACAGGGATATTGCGCGCAACATCGCCGCACCAATCCGCTGCCAGAATGAGGACCCGCAGATCATCCCTGAAATTGAGGCTTTCAAAAAACTCTTTATCCTCTTCACTCTCCCAGACAAACTGTTCATATCCTGCCTTGAACGTCTCCTGGTTCTTCTGCATGCCGTCCATAAATCGCTGTGGAGATATGCCTGTCCCCAAATGATTTGCCATATTCATACTCATTCGTTATTTCGACCTCGCTTTCGATGATTTTATCCATTTTATCAAAAAATAAAGAATCATGACGGCCAATGCCCCCAGCAGAATTTCCTGCACGTATGGCCCTGCCTTCTCGTCAATATGCTCCCATTGATCGCCCAGAAGCAATCCGAGGTATAAGAATAATGCCGTCCATGGGATAACGGCTAGGGTGGTCAGCAGCGTAAACCTTCCCACAGGCATCTTGGATATGCCTGCCGGTATGGAAATCGCATGCCGTACCACCGGTACAAACCGTGCCGTAAATATAACGCCGGTACCATACTTGCCGAACCATTCTTCAGCGTAATCGATATGCTTCTTCTTAATCAATATGTACTTCCCGTACTTCTCCAAAAAGGGCCTGCCTCCGTAACGGCCGATCCAATAAATAAACAACTGTGCGAGCACACCGCCAACGGTACCAAAAATCATGGCTCCGATAAAGTTAACTTCACCTAGGGATACCAGATAACCGCCATAGGCAAGTACGATCTCGCTTGGAATGACCTCCACCATTAAACCTATCATGATTCCAAAATAGCCCAGCTGCTGGATCCATTCAAACAATCTGGCTACAGCCTCGTATAAGAATTCCACGCTTGTCCCCCGCTTTCTTCCTGCGTTGATTTCTTATACTAGCCTATTCTAACACAGCTCAGGACATGCCTTCTACTGCGCCCAATTATAGGCGGCACAGTGACTTTCGCCCGTTTCGGGACATATGGTGAAGCAAAGGAGTGAGTTACGCATGCATTCTCCCCATGCCAAACAACCGGGCAGCAAGCCCCCCTCCCCGCGCGGTATACGGCGGGCCTGCAGCAAAGAATTATACCGCACGACCAAACGTCTCAAGCTGTACCTTCCTCCGGAATCCTTGAAGCAGGGCGAAGAATTGTATTACCGGAAGGTGATCGGCAATTTGATCTGGATCCACGAAAACTACAGTAATAAGAAGCTTTTGTGCGACTGGTGGGAAAAGGAAGTCTGCGGCGAACTGGCCGAGCTATGGGAGGTTCCGGAACGTCAGTTGGCCTCGGCCTTCCGGGATGCCTTCGGCGGATAACACTGCGCTTCCTTGTACTAGCAACTATCCTGAACGGGCAGGCACGCGATAAGCCGCTATAGATAGCGACACACGATTCACGTTAGCGGCGGGCGGGGATATCTGCCTGTTCAGGCTGCCTTGCCGCGTGCTTTCGTGTTCCCCCATTCAACGTTTTTTCCAATCGTGTGGTTTGCCTTACCGCAAGTATAGACAGATCGAATTCCCGGTCATTCCGATGAGAATCCATCTCATGAAGATTTGCCGCAAGGGAACGATAGCGCTTCAAGATATTCAACCCGGTCCGGGCCGCTTTAACCGATCTGACGGATTCACCTGCCGTCCGGTGCCAATCTGCGAGGGAAGCCAGCTTCAGCACGGCTCGGGTTTGTTTGACATCATTGAACCGATCCTGATCGATGGCCGCTAGATACCAAGCTGCTGCTTCTTCCGATTGGCCTCGGAGCGAGTAAGCCTCTGCCAGCTTCCAGCTCAGCTCCGGGTGATTCGGTGCATACACCATACTTCGCTTCAGCAGCGGGATTCGCTGGCTTGGGGGAAGCCAATCCGCCAGGCTCAATGCTGCCTCCGTGTTGGCGGGGTTCCACTTTAACGAGGATTGGAGGAGCGCTGTTTGCGCTCCCGGCGGTTCCGAAGCGGCCCTTCGCTCTTTGACCTCGCTGATGCCCAGCGCAGCAGCGAGAAGAACCCAGCCCGCGAGCAGAATGATCGCCGTAACCCGGAGCAGTGACAGCGACTGTAACGGCGGATATTCCCGCTTCGTTTTATAAACAGCTAGCCGCTTCCTCCCTATTTTGAACCGTTTGCGTCTTTGAGTTGTATGAGGTCCGTTTTGCACTTCCCGACCAGAAGGAGTCGTAGCGAAGCCCATTACCTTAAGCCACAACAGCAGCAGCCATACCAGCCCAAAGCTCCAGTCAAAATCCACAGCCGCGTGCACGATCAGCACAAGGACAGCGGGCATGAGCCGGGAGCTCACAGTTATAAGCCTTGCCACCATAAAGCTAACCAGAGCAAGGACAAGCAGCAGCCCGATCACTCCCGTATTCAGCAGGATATCCATATATCCGCTGTGCACCTCGGCACCCACGTAGGGCTGGGACTGAATGGCAAGGTAGGACTGCCGCCACGTCTCCCCTCCCCGTCCCAGCCACAGCGACGACCGGGCCAGCTGCCATGCGTCGCTGTATAGGAGGCGGCGCGCGCTCAGCGTTGCCGAGCCGCCAAGTGTCCGATCCTGCACCTGATGCAGGATCAACGCTCCGGCTGCGGCAGCCAGCAGTGCCGCAGCTCCCAGGGCCCCTGGCGCGGCATACCGCCGCCGCGGGCCCCCGCTGTGCCGCCAGCGGCACAGCAGCAGGCCGGCGAGGACGCCGCCGGCCCAAAGCCCGGCCAGCCACAGCAGGCCGGGCAGCACCTCTGGAGCCAGCTTGGCATCAGCCAGCTGGCGGTACAGCAGCGCCGCGCTCGCCAATGGCGCGGCGGCGGCCACCAGGAGCGGCGCGAAGGCACGCCGCTCCTTAGCGAAGCCGGCCGCGCACGCGAGTGCGGCCGCGAGCCAGGCGCCGCGCGACTCCGTCAGGAGCAGCGCGGCAGTGTAGGGCAGCAGCGGCAGCAGGGCAGCCGCTGCGCGGAGCGTGCCCGTCCGGGACCGCAGGACGGGCGGCAGCGCGAACAGCCGCTCCAGCAGGAAGGCGGCCATCACGGCCCCGAACGTGTTCGGGTACTGAAGCAGGCCGCCAAGCCTCGCGCCGGACGCGCTGATGTCCGCATCCGCCGTATGATAGATCCCATACGGCAGCTCCAAAAGCCCATATACGGCAAGCAAAGCGCTGCCGCACAGCACAGCGCCCAACAGATGCCAGCCTATTTGCATCAATCGTAAGCCGTCACCTGTACGGCTTATACGCCAGGCAACAGCTGTAAAAGAGGCATAACTTCCCCACAGGATGATCTCCTTCATCGTGCCTTCCAGTGAGAGCGGTCGCCCGATCCCATGAAGCACGTACATGAGAATCATGCCGCAGATGCACCCCAATACCACTCGCAACCCTTTATCTAAATTAACCAAGCCCAATATCGTGCCCGTGCCAGGAATTCCCCGGCCTTGGATTCCATCATGCCGTTTAGCTGCCATCATAAGCAGCAGAAGCATCCCAAACCCTGCTCCGACCCCATAGACATCCCCGTCAAAAAACATCCCGCTCCGGATACCTGCCACAAAGACAAGTGCAATCAGCATCATCCCGCAAATACGATGCAGGGTCCTCCATGCCATGAACCAGCGCCCCCGTTCCGATGCATAACCATTCATCCCCGGCTGCTCCTTACAGGGCATCCGTCCTTCGTGGCCAAACCATCTATTAGCATTGTGGGCAAGGACATACGTTGTTATTCTTGTAGCAGCGGCGGGGAACTCATCGGCGCTATAAGGCCGCTTGACCCCCGAAGTTTATACTTTCTGACTATCTAAAAAAGCGATGAAAATGCAGTCGCACTTTCATCGCTTTTTCCGGAATCCGCATGATGTGATTTTACGTATCCGGCAGCAAGTCCTTGCACGCCCGTTCCAGATATGGCGAGGCGCTTAAAAAATCGCGGAACGCGGTATATTCCTGCTACAGCTTATCCCGATCTCCCGCAGAACCGCTAACCGCCCGGATCAATATATTCTTCGGAGTATGTTCCATATCAATAAACTCCAGCAGCTGCGTCTTGTAACCCATCAGATCGAGGAGCTTGGCTCGAATGGCGTCCGTGGCAAGGGCCGAGAAGCGTTCCTTCAATATACCGTGGGACAGCAGCGGCTCCATAACAGGGCTTTGGACTTGGGAGAACAGCTCATGCTGGCAGCAAGGCACCGACAGAATGACTGAAGCGCCCCAACGGACCGCTTTTTCCAGCGCAGCGTCTGTTGCCGTATCGCATGCATGCAGCGTGACCACCATATCCACCTGCTCCAGTTCGTCATATTCCGCAATGTCCCCGACAAGAAACTGCAATTGAGTGTAGTTCAGTTTTTTCGCCAGCATACTGCAGTGTTCGATGACATCCGCCTTGAGATCCAAACCGACAATATTCAGCTTTCTGCGCGCAGTTACCGCCAAATAGTGATATAAAGCGAAGGTCAGATAGGATTTGCCGCAGCCAAAATCAACGATCGTCAGTGGACGGCCCTCCGGCAGATGGGGAAGCACATCCTCAACCATCTCCAAAAACCGGTTGATCTGTTTGAACTTATCGTATCGGCGGGCAAATACTTTGCCCTCTTCACTCATGATGCCGAGTTCCACCAGAAACGGAACAGGCTCTCCCTCTTCAAGGATATATGTCTTTTTCCGGTTATGGGACAAATCCGTTTTTGTCTTGGAGGGGGATTTGGTCAGAATCGAAACCTTGTATTTCTTCGAGATCAGAACCTGATAGTCCGCTTCCGGCGTATACATCATCGCTTGCCGGAATACATTCTCGAACATGTCAACCAGCACGGCCTCCGCCTCATCGGCCGGCACGTTCTGATGGGTGACTTTGGTTCCGGAATAATAGGCAAACTGATAGTGCAGCTTGTTCTTGAGCTCTACGGGCTTAACCGTTACTTTGCTGTAGGTCATGCCTTCCCGCTTGCGGAGCTGGCTTAGCGTAGCCGTGATCAATGATCCTTCTTCCATGATGTTGTGAATCAATTTTCTTAATGCATCCAAAAGGTACATCTCGCTTTCTTTATATGATAGACAGGTTAATCCCGCTTAGGTCAACGACTTGTCGCCGTTCACCGCTTCATGCGGAAAACGACGCTTAAGCTCATCCATTCCTTCATGGACTTCCTCCAGCGGAAGCCCGCCCTTCGCCAAATCCTCAGGCAGCTTCAGCTGCAATCTTTGATAGAACTGCACAGCTTCGCCATATTCCATCTTGCCATTATCCAGCAGTTGGTAGAGGGTGTTCTCCGCTTCTGCGTACATCCCCTGCTGCTCCGTATACGCATAGTAATCCCGCATCGCTGTTTCTGGCCATGCATACGACCTTAAACGTTCTCTCACCATACCGATCCGTTCCGTCAACCCGATCAGCTTCAAATCCGCTCCTTGCAGGGCCGACTTCAAATATAGCTGAAAGACCTTGGTATAGAGCATAACGGCTTCTTCTTCACGCTCCAACTCAAGCAACAGGGACGCTTCCTCTTCCATTAGCCTGGCGGCGCTTTGCAGCTTGTCCGCTTCCAGATAACCGTGACTGCGAAATAGCTGCTCAATATCGGCAGCGGACAATGAGCGAAGCAGGTCTGAATTCAACCGGAACTGCCGTTTGAAGAGCTCATCAATCTCCCATAGCGCTTCTGTGTGCTTCCGCTCCTGCTTAAGCGAAAACACCTTGGCAATCATCTGTGTCATATCCTCAATTAGCCGCACGAGATAATCCCTGCGAAACATACGCGCACCCCCAACCTGCATCCATGACAGATGCAGCATATTCCTGATCTTCATCTTTACTATACTGCGTTCAGCTGCCAAGAAACCAAGAAGGAATGCCGGGGCAGCCTTTAGCGAATCATCCTTTACAAGGGAGAAATTTGCCGGTTCAAACCCAAACGGGATCACGATTAAATTGTAGGCTATCCGGGGCCGGAATTCCAGTTCCCGGCCTCCCCCTCCCATTCTCGCTCTGCTTCGGCCGGCCATGCATACGAGGTATGGCGCGTCTGGGCACAAAATAAATAAACGGATATCCCGCTAGGAGGTATCCGTTCATTATAAACTATTGAAAGATTCTCATGCGTTATTCATTCGTAAGCCGTCCCATAAAAGAAGTGATGACCTCGCCGAGCTTCTCCGGCGTCTCCATCATACTCATATGTCCTGCGCCCTCGATTACATATTGAGTCACGTTGTCATGGTCTGTCGTAAAGGTACGCTCTGCCGGAATCAACCCGTCCTTCTCTCCTGCTACCAGCAGGATAGGCAGCGTGGACGCGGAGAGCACATCGCGTCGGTCCGGACGCTCACGCATCGCCAGCGCCGCTCCGATTGCTCCCTGAGGTGGCGTTAGATAGCCTATCTCCTTCGCCCGCTGAATACATTCCGGCTTGTTATCCTTCGTATCCGGAGCGAATAAGCCGGGCACCAATCCGTCAACAAAAGCCGTAATGCCCTCCCCTTGGATGGTGCTGACCGCCTGCACCCTCTTCTCCTTCGCTTCGTCCGAATCCGGGTAGCCTGTTGAATGAATCAGGCCGAAGGCGTTCAAACGAGAAGCGTAACGCTGGGCAAAGGAGAGCGCGATATATCCTCCAAGGGAATGACCGAGTAACGCTGCCTTCGGAATGTCGAGCTCATCCATCAATAACAGTACATCGTCTGCCATCTGTTCAATGGTATACGATCCCATCGGTGCATCAGATCGCCCGTGACCACGGAGATCCGGTACAATGACTCTGAAGCCTTGAAGAAATGGCAGTACCTGTTCCCAGTAGGCGGAGCTTCCGCAGAAACCGTGAAGCAGAATGATCGGCTCACCTTGTCCCTGATCAACATAACAAATCGTGCTGCCGTTGCATTGTACTTTTTCCATAGCGATACCCTTCTTTCTATTCAGCGGATGCCATGTGATAGACACCCATTATTTTATAAAGAATGATCTATTATTAAACAAAAACAACCCCGGCTGAAACGCCATGTCTTACGGCCTGAGGCCAAAGGCAATAGCGGCTTGCTTCGCTATCTGCTCCGCCATCCCCATGACTTGGTATAGGGACGTCACTTGGAGAGTCCAATACGGCTTCGGTCCATGGACGTTCACAACCGCTGCCACGCTATAATCTCCCACTGCCGGAAGCCTCCCGCCGACGGACTGGGCAGGCGTCAGTGGACCCTCGCAGGTAAAGAAATATCCGACTGACGAGGATTGTCCCAAGCATGCATCAATGGCAATAATCGACTTATCCTCAGGTATGCCTTGAAGTCTTGCCTCAAGATTAAAAGCGTCACACGGTTCGGGCAGCGTCCCGATCACATGCGGGAAACCGTATTCCGATAGCCGGCTTCCTGTCAGCGGTCCGAGTGCATCTCCTGTGGAACGGTCAGTGCCAATACATAAAAATACGATGCTATCCAGCGCATGCCGCTGCGAAATCGTCCGAAAAAAATCCGCCAGTTCATGCCCCGACATTTTAGCTTTTACAGCCTGTACGCCTGGCGTCTTGCCGGCTTGTTCGCTCATGACGGACCTCCTCCTTGATTACATCGCTTAAAACCTTGCTTTTTACAGCCTAAAAACCTTTTTTTCCTGATTTTAACCTATCTCTGTCTCCGATGGCAAAAACATTGGTCGAGCCGCATGGTAACATGGTACAATACAGGGATGAAAATCGTAAATCCGCCTATGAGAGGATGGTGTTAATCCATGGATTTGAGTGAAAAATCACAAGCTAATGTCGAGTATATGATTGAACAGATTAAAACCAAGCTTCGGATGGCTACCGGTGCTGCCATGCAAGCCTCCGCCTTCTCGGTTAACCAATATGATGATATTTATGATTTGTACGATATGGTCATGAATAAGCAAAACCTGAGTATATCGGAAGTGGAAGCAGTTGTATCGGAGCTCGGGCAGCTGCGCGGAAACCAGTAGATTATCATTAGCCCTTTTATAGCAAAGCCCCCGGAACTTCGCTGATCCAAGCGATGTTCCGGGGGCTTTGTTGTCCTTCTCTACGGCATATCGATCATCACCACTTCCGAGGTCCCCTCACTTGAGTTCCCTCGAAATGTCAGCTCGTGACGCCGCTGTATCCTGGCCGCGTCACCCGCAGTAATATTAAACATGCCGTCTTCCGACGATATTTCGACTTGACCGCTAATGACGTACAGGTGCATTCTCCGATCCCCTGCCAGGCTGTACGTCAGTTCTTGTCCAGTCTCCAGTATGGTACTGTACATCACAACATCCAGCGATTGGGGCAAGCTTGATTCACCATGGCCCGACCCGATGATCGGAAGCATCTGGTTCAACCGCTGTTCCTTTGTAAAATCGCTTTGATGGTGACTGGTCTCAAGGTCTGGCTCCGCAGGTAGAAACCACATTTCCAGATAGCGTACGTCCTCGGAAGACGAGGCATTCTTCTCTGCATGGTACACGCCGGAGCCTGTATTCACGACATGAATCGAACCGGAAGTCAGCTCCATTTCTTTCCCTGTATCATCTTCATACGTTAACGTGCCTTCCAGCACCAAATGGACAATGATCAAATCATGATGAAACCTTCGATCAAAACCCTCCATCGGTTTAAGCACATATTCATTATGTGCCAGCAAGCTTCCAAAATGCTCGTTATGCGGATCTGTATAATCACCAAAAGAAAAGCTGAATTCACTATGAATACCGTCTTTATGGGTAGTATGTCTTTCCGCTGCCGTCATGATCTTAATCATGGCCGGTCACCTCCGCCTTTTTTACTATTCAATACCCCGGCGGTTTCCGGTCTAATCAGTCATGCTTAAGCACGGTTCAGCATAAACGCGGTTTCCACCCTGCCTACTTTCAGGCCCTCATCGTTGCACAAATCTTTGGGATACGCGGATTTCAAGCGATCGATGGTTGTTTTGTTGCTATACCCGATTTGCTCCAATATGGACTCCGCTACCCAGCCCCATTCTTCTTCTGATCCATCTGCAATTTTGAACGAAATGCCGAGCCGCTCCTTCTTCAGACCTAAGCAGTACACGCCTTTAAAGCCTCCTTTGGCCACAATATTATCGTCTTCCAGGAGAAGGGTGTCCACCTTTTGATTTCCTGCCACCATATAGGGAGATGCGTGCATGGCCTCCGTGATTCGGATGACCGCCCTTTTTGTTGGCTCATCCTCGATAAGGTCCGGGGATGCAAGCTTCATATAGGCTGTAGCCAAAGCGCGAAGCGGCATGGCGAATACCGGCAGGCCGCAACCGTCCGTTCCCAATCGGATATCAGAGGGAGCCAGTCCCGACAAATAGGAGACCGTCTGAAGGATCTCCTGCTGCAGTGGATGTTCAGGCTGATCGTATCCGAGCAGCGGATACCCTTTCATCTGACAATAGGCCAACATGCCATAATGCTTCCCGGAGCAATTATGGAACCATTTGCTCTTGTCTCTCTGTGCTCGCAGAAGAGTCTCCTTATTTTCCTCATCCAGCGGCCAGCACGACGCGCAAACCATATAAGCTTCACTAATATTGACCTTGCGGGCAAAGCCTTCCAATACTTCGATATGAGCCGGCTCCGCCCGATGCGAAGCCGTCATGATCGCGATTTCCTTATCCGTCAGCCCATAATGGTCAGCAAGCCCGCCCCGGATGGAGGGGATTGCCTGCATCGGCTTGGCCGAAGAACGCGTAAATGCGACATATTCCGGATCTCCCGCGTATGCCTGTATGCTTCCTTGTTCATTAACAATACATATATGTCCATTGTGGACGCACTCCAAAATGTCCGCCCGATATTCCTTCACTAATACAGTATCCATGTTAAATAACTCCTTCTATAACCGTCTGTGACCATATGCCTGCCTTAAAAACCTGTGTATATCTGGTACCAATAATCCTCGATCATTCGGGGATTGTTGCAAATCTGTATTCAGTATAGTACAAAAATCTGCAAATAACAGCAGGCGATCATTCCGTAGGGGACGGACACTTCATTTTATCTCCCGTTTAACGTTGTCCTGTTTCACCATGTGGCCTTAGGTTTAATTACGAGATAAGCAAGCCCACTCGAAAAACATTGCTCTTTAAAAAGGAGGCGATCGTATGTGGGGAATCATCATCAGCATCGTAATGGCAATCATCATCGGGATCATCGGGGATGCGCTGGTTGGTCATGAAATGCCGGGCGGAATTATCGGGTCCATGATCGCTGGTTTCGTAGGCGCATGGCTCGGACCATGGCTCTTCGGAGCATGGGGGCCTGTCATCGGCGGATTTGCCATTGTGCCCGCGATCATCGGTACAGCTATCTTCGTATTCTTGCTCGGTCTTGCTGCCAAGCTATTTAGACGTACAGCCTGATTCTCGTGTCTATATTCTTTTTATATTAACTAAAAGGAGTGAAAGTTATGAATCACACAGAACAAGAACATCCAGTACAAAGCGGTTCCACATTCTTCAAAGGTGCTTTCATCGGTGCCCTGGTAGGAACGGCGGCAGCTCTGTTGTTCGCTCCAAAGCCAGGCCGCGAACTGCGCGGGGATTTGTCCGAGAAACTGAGCATGGTAACGGATAAAACGAAGGAAGTTGCTTATACCGTAGGCGATAAAGCTTCTGAGCTTGCGAAAACCGTGGGCACCAAAGCCTCCGATGTGATGGCCACCGTGAATGAAGGCCGCCAAAGCATTATGTCCAGCGTCAAGGAAGCATCGGCAGACGTGTCCAGCGAGGTTTCAAATGCTTCCAAAGACGTAAAGGATAAAGCGATGGACACTTCTTCCGATGTCAGCCGTGAAATGAAATCGACAACGAATGTTTAATTCGTGAGGTCACGAATAGCCAGCTGACACAGCTGGCTATTTTTGTGCCAGATCGTGACAGTCAGCTTGTAAGCATCATTGGATTGATATGTGAAATGAAACGGCGTTTCTGCCTGGAAAGCGGGGAGATCTTATGAGTAAAGCGAACCCATATCATAGCGGCTCCAGTTTCTCGACCCGGAGCGGCGATCGTTCGAGACAACGCGATGAGCCACGAATGGAATCCGAAACAAGCGAGGAAAGGCGCTCCCGGGAGGCGGATGATATCCAGGAGCATCCCTTTGAACTGCGTCACGAAGTGAAGAAACTGAACACCCGTCTGGACAAAATTGCCACCACCCTGGAGAAGTCCGAAATGAAGGACATGATCGAGAATTACATGAATCCCAAGAAACGCATCATCGCCAACCTCACAGCCGGACTATCCCGGGGACTAGGCTTAACCCTTGGCACGGCACTTGTGCTGGGTCTTCTGGGTTACATTCTCAGCTTCTTTGTCAACGTACCGATGATTGGGGACTTCATCTCGGATTTGCAAGGATATATTGATCAATCCCGATCCTAGGGTATCTTTAACGCATGCAAACGCCCGGTGCCTGTAAAGGTCACCGGGCGTTGTGATCATTGTTGCTGCCATTCATGGATCACCATTATGCCTCAAAGATTTTTATTGCTGGACTTTACTTGAAGCAGGTCTCCCGTCCATCCCTTCGCACGCATCCAAAGATACATGCCTCCAGTCCACAGCAGGGTACAACCGCTGACTACCGTAAATCCCCAGAACGTCTTAATGGCGGGCAAATTTTCAAAGTTCATCCCCCATATGGCTCCGACCACGGTTGCCGGTGTAAGCACGACCGTAAAAATCGTCAATGTCTTCATAATTTCATTACCGCGGAACGCGGAGATTGCATCGTCTATCGAAACCAGCGTATCGATTTCGCGCTCATAATGATGAATCAGCTTCTCCATTCTTTCCACTCGATGTAGAAGCTGTTGAAACGAGCGACTGCTATCCAGCTCGCCATGATACCCTTCCTTTGCTGCAGCGATCAGCTCCTGAAAAGGAATAAACAGATTGCTCCACTCCAACAGCTCAAACCGGGACGTCAGAATGCTGTCCATTAAAGACCTCCGGTTGCGGGTACGCATATCGCTTTCGACAAGACGCAGGTTATGCTCGAATTGATCCATTCCCGCATGGTAATAATGCAAAATGGCCCGAGCCAGCACAAACATGCCGTCGACGGGCTTTTGGCATTGATGAAGCATGGAAGCTCTTTCGGACTTAGCCATCACGCTTCGGGTATGGTCATCCAAATTGATGGTGATCAGCACTTGGTCGTCCGTATAGAAATAGAACTGTTCCGACTTGTAATGATCGGCATCATCCGTTACCTTATAAAGCATGGTTCCCATAATGACCGGCTCCACCCCATCCTTGAATCGGACGGATAAATAGTTTCGTTCCTTTAACGTCGACGCCTGATCGAACCATTCGGCTGTATAAGGATAGCGCGTCCGAAGCTCGCCGATCCAGGAGGATTGCCAGTTATCCGTTCGAACATCGTACCACTTCCATCCCCCCGCAAAAGTATAAACATCCTGACCTTCCATCCTATCCGGCCCCAGCATGTTTTACTGCCACTCCCTTCTGTAAATACAAAATCGCAAGGTTCCAAAAAGGCACGCTTTCCCGTAATGGAGGAAGCGTGCCTTATGTTGCTATACGTCTGTTACTGTTACTACGAGGCTTGTCCATATCAGTAAGAAGAATTGGACATGATCTGCTTCAGTTTTTCCGTTGCCCGCTTCTGTATACGCGACACACTCATTTGCGACACGCCTAACCTCTGAGCGATTGCTCTCTGGGACTGTCCCTCCTGAAATGCCAGCAATAGCACCTTCTGCTCTTGTTCCTTCAACTGGCTCATCGCCTGCTGAAGATCCATGCGCTTCTCAACGGAATCAAAATCATTCACATCCGAACTGATTAGCTCTCCAAGCGTCGCTCCGGTTTCTTCCTGGGATAAAGGGGAATCCAATGATACATAATGATAGCATTCACGTCCGGCCAACACTTCGACCGTTTCCTCAACGGAAAGATCCAAGTAGGATGCGATCTCATTCACATCGGGAGATCTCTCCAGCTTCACCATTAATTCATCAATCGCCTGCTGAACCAAGGCACCCTTTTCCTTGATCCGCCTTGGCACTTGAATGTACCATGATTTATCGCGGAGAAAGTTTTTCATATGACCGATCATGCTTTTCATGGCATAGGGCTCAAATGGAATCCCCAGGCTGATGTCATATTGCTGCAGAAGACGAATTAATGCCATTTGGCCAACCTGATACAAATCCTCGTACAGGTCGGGCCGATTCCGGGCAATCTTGCCTGCCGCCATTTTGACCATCGGTTCATATTTCTTAATCAGCACCGTTGCGATATCGTTATCCTTCGTTTGCTGATATTGTTCAATTAAATGAACAGCTTCATCTCTGGACTCTTGGGGAGTCGCTTTATCACTCATACGGGCTCCTCGCTTCTTGCGAGACGCTTCGTCAGCGTAACCTCGGTTCCCTTTCCAGCCTGGTTTGTCACGCTTACCTCATCCATAAGCGCCTCCATCAGGTAGAAGCCTAGTCCTCCGATTTGGACCTCGCTGAGATCTTTATCATGAAGTGTACGGTTGCCAACCGCCCCCATACTGTCGAAACTCTCCCCTTCGTCTCGGACCGTGATGGATAGCGAATCGCTGGTCACTTGAAATAAAACCTCTACCATTCCGCCTTCCTGACTATAAGCATACAAGACCGAGTTATTACAGGCCTCCGACACCGCAACCTTCATATCTTCAATCTCTTCATAGGAAAAGCCCATCTTGGAAGCTATTCCATACAGATTCAGTCTTACAATATCCACGTATTCAGCACTGGCAGGCAAATTAAGCGTTACTCTTTGAACATCTGAATTCATTCTTTTCGATCCTTTCCTATTGGGAATTCTTCTTACGACTGAAAGAACTTCGCAATACCCGTCATATCGAACAGCTTTTGAATTTGCGGCGGAACTTCCTCGACTGCAAAGCGTGCTTCCATGCCATGTCTGGCTTTCAGTATCGACAGAAGAATACCAATACCCGTACTATCAATATATGTCATGTCCTTCATGTTGACGATCAAGTCTACTTCGGAATTGCCGACAAGAGGCTCCATCACTAATCGAAAATCAGGAGCGACGGACAAATCAAGTTCACCGCTCAGAAATACCGTGCATACGCCCTCGTTCATCTGGGTCTTAGCATTGAACTTATCATTCGTTTTTGTATTCATAGACACTCTCTCCCAATCATTTGTTTTCCCTTTACATAACCCGTTATCTCGCTTGTTGAAACAGGTTAAAGAGGGTTATGGGCACGCTAATATATGGGAATCGGTTTCAGTACTAACCGTTGATGATGCGAACAGGGCTTGCGGGCATATCCCATCCTTCCGGTTCTACCGGTACATACCGCGATATCAGGTGCTTCACACAGCTGATTTTTACCGGCTTGCTGATATATTCATTCATGCCTGCGTCAAAGCAGCGCTTCTGAATCCCGTCCATCACATTCGCCGTCATCGCAACCAGAACGGGAGCCTCAGTTTCCGGCTTCATCTGGCGGATCAGTCGCGCCGCCTCAAGACCATCCATTACCGGCATCTGCAAATCCATGAAGATCATGTCGTAGACTTTAGGACCTGCAACCATCTCAACTGCCTGTCTGCCGTCCTCCGCCATATCCGCTTTCATCCCCATCTTTTCCAGCATACTGTCCATCAGTTTTCGATTAATCGGATGATCGTCCACGATCAGGATGTTCGGTTGCCTCTCCCCATGCACACGATATTTTGCCGAACGATCCTCTTCCCGGAGTCGTTGATGCTCTTCCTCATGTGTATGAACGCAGATCGTAAATACGAAAGTGGCTCCCTTGCCTTCCTTGGACTCCACCGCGATCTCTCCGCCCATCATCTGTACGAGCGATTTACAGATTGCCAGCCCCAGTCCTGTTCCACCGTACCGCCTTGTCATTGAGGAATCCAACTGAGAGAACGGCTTGAACAACCGATCGATTTTTTCGGATGAGATGCCAATTCCCGTATCCTTCACCGTGAATTCAAGGGTTAATCGGTCTTCTTCAGCTTGGGCAAGCGAGACAATCAAATACACACCACCCTCATTTGTAAACTTCACGGCATTGGATACCAGATTCACCAATACTTGACGAAGGCGTCCCATATCACCGAATACGATCGCAGGAATTTGATCCTCAATGTAATACGTAAGCTCCAGATTCTTCTTGGAGGCTTCTCCGGAGAACAAACCAAACACTTCCTGAACGCAGGACTTGAGATCAAACGGATATTCCTCCAGTTCCATTTTGCCTGATTCCATCTTGGAGAAATCCAGAATGTCATTAATGATGTTAACCAAGGCATCCGCACTGTTTCGGATAATGGCTGCATATTCCCGCTGCTCATCCTGAAGATCGCTGTCCATCAGCAAATCAATCATCCCGATGACGCCATTCATCGGCGTACGGATCTCATGACTCATCATCGCCAGAAATTCCGTTTTGGCTTTGGCGGCAATCTCCGCTTCTTCCTTGGCCAGCACAAGCTCTTGATTAATTTTTTCAAGCTCCTGGGTCTTCTGATGCAATTGCATGGACTGAATCTTCAGCCTGTTATTGGTCCGGTACATATCGACAAAACCCTCGATCTTGGACTTCAAGATTTGAGGGATAAAAGGTTTAACCATATAGTCGATTGCCCCTGCGGAGTATCCTGCAAAAAGATGCTCCGCGTCCTTGCTGTTCGCGGAAATGAATATAATCGGAATATCCTTCGTCTTGTCTCTCGCCTTGATCAGCCTTGCTGTTTCGATACCGTCCATGCCGGGCATTTGTACATCAAGAACAATCACGGCAAAATCATACTTCAAGAGATATCGTAAAGCCTCTTCCCCCGAAGTAGCTTTAATTAGCGTGTATTGTTCGCTGTCCAGAACAGCTTCGAGCGCAAGTAAGTTTTCAGGGCGGTCATCTACCAACAGAATATGAATCGGTTCGTGAAACCCCATGAGATCCTCCTACAAAACTCTATTTAATCTTCCGGTATATTTTCTCCACCCGGTCCAGCGTCTCATAAGCTTCACTATAATTCGTAAAGTGTATGGACTCTTTAGAACCCAGTACGAGAATACCAAAATGGCTTAGACTCTCGTGAAATAATCCGTGTACGTGATCCCTCAGCTGATCATTAAAATAAATCATGACGTTCCGGCAAAAAATCACATTAAACTCGTTAAAGGAACGGTCTGTTGCCAAATTATGCTCGGCAAATATCATGTTTTTCTTCAAAAACGGTTGGAAAATAACCGAATTGTACTTCGCTGTATAATATTCAGAGAACGAGCGGGTACCGCCCGCCTCCATATAATTCTTGGTATACTGCTTCATGAGTTTAATGTCGAATACGCCTTCCTTGGCCTGCTGGAGCGAACGCGAATTCATGTCCGTCGCATAAATCCGGGACTTCTCATACAATCCCTCTTCATGAAGCAAAATGGCCATGGAATACACTTCTTCTCCGGTCGAACAGCCTGCATGCCAAATCCGTATATAAGGATACGTACGAAGCAATGGAACTACAGACTGCCTGAATGTCAGGAATAGCTTCGGATCCCTGAACATTTCCGTAACCGGAATCGATAGATTATATATAAGCCGCTCAAAACAAGAACGGTCGTGAAGCACTTTATCCTGTAGGGCTGATATGGTGGACACGCCCTCGGCATGAACATGATGCCAGATTCTCCGCCTCAATGAGGGAATGGCGTAATTGCGAAAATCGTAACCATAGAATCGATGAATACCTTCCAAAAGAAGCTCAATCTCGATCTGTTCCAGCTCACGTTCGCTTTCCTCTGTTAACAACAGTTGTTCTGATTCCATATGGTCACTAGATGACATCACGCTTGCACCGCTTTCCCCGTGTTTATTTGCTACTTGTACTTTACCCACAAAAGCGGCTTACGAATACAACCAAACCCTCATAAGCGAAAGAAGTTGCTCCGTTTGTATCGGTTTCTTCATATAATCGGAAGCTCCCGCTTCAATACATTTTGCACGATCCTCTTTCATGGCTTTGGCTGTCAGGGCAATAATCGGCAGTTTCTCGAATTCCGGCATTTCGCGTAAACGCCGCATCGCCTCATAACCGTCCATCTCCGGCATCATCATATCCATTAACACCAGATCAAATTCCGGATGATCCTGAAGCAGCTCGATGGCTTCCCTGCCGTTTTCCGCAAAGGTAACTTCCATATTGTAACCCTCCAGCACGCTGGAGAGAGCAAACACGTTGCGGATATCATCGTCCACCAGCAGAATCTTCTTGCCTTCAAACAGCTCTTCCTTATTGTGCAGCTTCTGCAGGATTTTGCGTTTATCTTCCGGCAAATCAGCCTCGACCCGATGGAGGAACAGCGTCGTTTCATCCAGAAGCCGCTCTGGCGATTTCACGTCTTTGATGATGATTGACTCCGCATATTTGCGAAGCTGCATCTCTTCCTTCGAATCCAGGTCCTTGCCTGTATAAATAATGATCGGCAGATCCACCAGGTTCTCGTCATCGCGGATCTGATCCAGCAGCTCAAAGCCTGTCATATCCGTCAGCATCAGATCCAGCACCATACAATCATAGCGCTGTTTGCGAAGCTCACTGAGTGCTTCGGCGCCTGTGGATGCCGCCGTAATCGATACATCGTCATGACCAATCAATTCAATGATCGAATTCCGCTGAATGTCGTCATCCTCAACAATCAGGAGATGTTTCATCGATTTTTCCGCATAGGATTCGATATGCGTAAACGCGTCCTCCAGCGCTTCTCTCGATGACGGCTTCTTCAAGTAAGCGATCGCACCCATCATTAATCCTTGCTTCACTTCATCCACGACGGAAATGACATGCACTGGAATGTGGCGCGTAACCGCAGAGCTCTTCAGCTCGCCCATGACAGACCAGCCGTCAATAACCGGAAGCTGGATATCCAGGATAATGGCATCCGGTTTGTACGACTTGGCCATCTCCAGACCGATATCCCCCTGCAATGCAACCAAGGCCTTGAAGCCGCGGCCTCTGGCCATATCCAGAAGAATTCTGGCAAACTTCACGTCATCCTCAATGATAAGCAAGACTTTATCTGTCGGTCCGAGCTGATTGCGATCGTCATCCACTTGTACGGATGGCTGAACCTCTTTTGTAATCATCTTCGCTTTCGGTACGATCAGATTACTCTCCGGTGGTGCCTCAATTGCTGCAGCTGCTTCCTGTGTACCTTCTACCAGATCCGGATGACTGGCTGGCAGGAAGAGCGTGAAACAGCTTCCCTTACCTTCTTCCGATTCAACCAGAATGCCCCCGCCCAGCAGACGGGAAAGCTCGCGGCTGATGGATAAACCAAGCCCGGTTCCCCCGTATTTTCGGCTAGTTGTGCCGTCTACCTGCTGGAAGGCTTCAAAGATCAGATCCGTTTTATCCGCCGGGATGCCGATTCCGGTATCCCTGACAGCAAAGGCTACATAATCCGTTTCGGCATTCAGATAAAGCGGAAGCTTCTCCTTGTCGGCCTTTTCCACATGCAGCTCGACGGAGCCGCTGTTGGTAAACTTGAAGGCATTCGACAACAGATTGCGAAGAATTTGCTTCACGCGATGGCTGTCCGTGACAATGCTCTGCGGAATATCTTCACTGATATGCACACCCAGGTCAATATGCTTGCGTGATGCCACGGCGGCAAAGTTCTGCTCCACGAAGGCTTCAATATCCGGAAGCTGAACGTCCTCATAATGGATCTCCATTTTCCCGGCATCCACTTTGGACAGATCTAGAATCTCATCAATCATTTTGAGCAGATCGGAGCCCGACATGTATATGGTCTGTGCATATTCAATCTGTTTATTGCTCAGATTTCCATCCTTATTCTCCGACAACAGCTGTGATAATATCAGCAGACTGTTTAGCGGGGTCCGCAGCTCGTGAGACATATTAGCCATGAACTCCGACTTATACTTCGTTGTAATCGAAAGCTGCTTCGCTTGCTGCTCAAGCTGCATTCTCGCCTTCTCGATCTCATCGTTCTTCTCTTCCACTTCCTGCACCTGTTCCTCAAGCGCACGCGTCTTGGCAACAAGCTCGGTATTGTAATGCTCCAACTCTTCCTGCTGGCGCTGCAGCAAGTCTTCGGAACGCTTGAGGGCATTGGTTTGCTCCTCCAGATTTTCGTTGGTGCGGCGAAGCTCTTCTTGCTGAGTCTGCAGCTCTTCCGATTGAACCTGAAGTTCTTCGGTCATGGCCTGCGATTCGCGCAGCAGCTGCTCTACCCGCAGACGACCTGTAATATTGTTCAGAATGATGCCAAGCGATTGACTCAGCTGAGATAAAAGCTGCTCCTGCAGTGATGTTGTTTCTTCAAAGGCTGCCAACTCAACAACACCCAACACTTCATTCTCAAACAGAATCGGATAGATCATGACCGATATCGGCTTCGATGATCCCCAAGCGGATTCCACATTCATGTAATCCTCCGGCGCGCTTTTCAGTACAATCGGTTTCTTGTCGAGCGCAGCTTGACCTACAAGCCCTTCCCCGATCATGAAGGAAATCTTCGGCTCTTCGCCGCCTTCATGGGCGTAAGAACCTTTCATCTCCAACTTATTCGGATGTTTGTCTTCTTGACGAATATAGATCGCTCCATAATGAGCACCTAAAATCGGCGTAAATTCGCTGATAAACCGCTGACCGACTTCCTCCAGGGAATTGATCCCCTCCAGCAGCTCCGTGACTCTGGCCATATTCGAGTTGAGCCAGGACTGATCACGCTGCGCCTGGAGATAGGTTTCCTCGATGCGCTGCTTCTCGATAATATCTTCGGACAGGTCTTTAAATACCCGGGCCACATCGCCAAACTCATCCTTGGACGTAACTTTAATACGACGGATCGCCTTCAATCTGCCTTCTCCAAAGCTCTTCAACATCATGGAGACTACGTTGATGCCTCGGGTAATGCTTGGAAGAATCCATAGAATGACCAGCATTCCTAATAACAAACCGCCAGCCATGATATAGATAAACATTTGGACAGAGCGGTCATATGCTGCTTTCGCTGCTGTTATATCATCATTGATCTTCTGGTTCTCGTAACTGCTAAGCTCGTTCAAACTCGTCAGCATCTCTTCCTGGACAGCTTGTCCGGTCGAATTACGAAGCAGGTTAGCTTCCGTTGCGTTGCTCTTTGCCAGCAGCTCCAGTGTCTTATTTTGATAAACGATATATTGATTCACCGCACGCTCAATCCGAACTAACAATTGCTGCTCTTCCGCGGCATTTGCACTTTCTTTGATCGCTTTAAAATACGTTTGAGCTCGTGCTGTCATCGTTTCCAGTTCCTGTTCGGACACAGCATACGTAGACTGATCATTGCTCAAGATCATGTTCGTAAGCTCCCGAGCCATATCGTTGACTTCTCCGCGCATTGCGCTGGAGTTTCGTACCTTTTGGTAGCGATCCTGATAGATCTGGTTCAACTGGTCGTTCATATAACTGATTCGGTCATAACCAATCAAGGTCAGAACCAGCATGAGCGCCAGCAAAGTCGTAAAACCAATAACTAACTTGCTCCTAAGCTTCATTGATTGGTTTCCTCTCCTTTTTTAAGAGATATCCAAACCAGGCATTTATCGTCCTCTCGCTCCTGCGATGGATCATCCACAAAATATTGCTTCTTCATCTCATCTTCTCTCCAATGATGACGGCCTCCCAAATGCTCCTTCAGATAATCCAGCTTCTCGTCATGACCGCCCTCCACCAGTTCGAGCAGGCCGTCCGTATACATAACCAAATGTCCTTCACCTTCATATTGAAAGCTTCTTGGCTCCATGTCTTCGATCCGGTCAAACAATCCCACCGGGCAGCAGCCTTGATCCAGGGTCATCACATCCCCGCTCTCTTGAAAGAAGAGAGCCGGCGGATGCCCTGCGTTGACGTAGTCCACCCGCTTTAAACGGGTATCCACAACAAGATAGATCGCTGTAAAATAGTACTGTATCAGCTGTTCGCCGAGGTTTAACTGATTGAACCTGCGGTTCAATTCCTGAACCACCTTCTCCGGTTCGACATAAGTCGTCACCGTGTCCTTCAGAACCGAAGCGATGAACATACAAAATAGGGACGAAGTAATCCCGTGTCCCATCATATCCAGCAGAATCACGCCATAACGGCCATCACCAAGCGGGTACCATGCGTACAAATCTCCCGCAAGCTCTGCCGAGGGCTGGTACAGCGCATGAATCTCAAGCTGATCATCTTCGATTGGTGAGCTCAATACGGCATTCTGAACCATGGCCGCAAGCTTCAATTCGGCCTGGACCCGCTGTTCCCTCTCAATATGCCAGTCTTTCTCATGCTTCAACCGGAGCGCCAGGCGTATGCGTGCCATCAGCTCTACCTTGTTGATCGGTTTCGTTACGTAATCGGCGGCACCGGCATCCAGCGCTTCGGCCAGCTTCTTGGAATCCCCGACGGCGGTAACCATAATGATCGGTATATCTTTCAAATGCTCGTATTGCTGAACTATACGGCATGCTTCTATTCCATCCATCTCGGGCATCATCATATCAAGCAGGATCAGATCGATGTCCGATCTCCGGGGATGGAGTTCTTGGCTGCGATCGCCGATCCCCAGATGCTCCAGCATTTCCAGGGCTGAAGATGCAGATAGAGTGTTCTGGTAATTTTCCTTCTTTAAGATTTCTCGGATAATAATGACGTTAGTCGGATTGTCATCTACGATTAATATTCTCATTGCCCTCTCCCTTAACGTTTCGGATTATACGATAGAAATCCTTTTCCTACTATTATACTATAATAGCCCTCTGATCAATTGCCATAGAAAAAGGTTCTAAATCTTGAATCTTCCACTTTTACTAGGTATATGGAACATTCTTTTAAAACATAGATAAGGAATGAGACGTCAAAAGTCTCATTCCTTATCTATGTTTTAAGTCCTATAACGCCTACCATCGATGCTGTCATAAAGCTGAACTTTCGTTGCTATATCATCAATCTTTTTTAGCGATAACAAGTACTTTGCCTAGATCCAGCTGTTTCTCATAGAATCCAGCCTCGGCCTCCGTGAAGCCTAGCGATACAATCTTGGCGCGGAGCTCATCGCCGCGGGACCGGAACAAATTCGCAAAGGCGTCAAACACGCCTTCTTCCTTGATGCCCACGTTATTGGCATCGGATGCATCCACGATCCGGCTTGTCTTGTCCGAATCATGAGCCAATACATAAATCCGATCATGATCGTAACCGGACTGCCGCAGGTTCTGAACCTCCTGAACCGCTTGTGTACCATTCTCAACGACTTTGGCATATGACTTCGTATTGGTAAATTCCATTGTGAAAACCTCCCCTAATAGTGTAAAACCTTGATTTAGGTTATAGTCCATTTGTTATTAACCTTATTTCTTAAGGTTGAAACAAATTCAGTCGCTATAATCGAAAAATAAATCAATTCCTGCAATTTCGCCGGAGTCCCGGTCAATAAATACCTTAAGCGCTTGATGGTTCTCAAGGTACACATCCCCGTCCTCCGCTTTAAAATACGGCTTACCCAGAGATGCCCTAATTTGATCGTTTGTCATACCTATACGCTGGTCTTCAACCTGAAAGGATACGGCAGATGGCTTCACATGAACATATTCCGTGTAACCGTTGCGGACCCCAACCTCCATATCTTTGTAATCCAGCTTGGTAATTCCGGTCAGCTCTTCATGCTCAATTCTAGCCGGCGTTCCCAGCTTGCGAATGACATCGTACTTGTTATCCGTTAGCGAAATCCCGTTTAAAGTTCCATAGCTCTCCGTAGAGTTGTCGCTGGTTTGTGCTTGTCCAACATCCGAAGCGGCATGAATTATAGGCGGTGGCGACATCCCGGCAGAAGGCTGCGGCTCTGCCACGGCACCCCCACCTCCGGAGTAAATCAAGAGCCCTACCATCAACAGTGCGACATTCCACATGCGACCTCCTCCTTTCTTCAGCTGTCGGAGCTATACCCGGGTTTAGCTTTCTTACGTTTATCTGGCTTTTTGGCGACGGAAGCTGTTCCACAGACCAACCGCTGTATCCACGTAGGCTAACCAGTTCCGACCGCGTGACTTTTCTTCTGCTTCGGTATTCTGATATACCGCATCATAGGATTGGAACGTACGATCCTGAGCCGTCAAAGGCACTTCCGTACGGGCAGGCTGCTCTTTCTTCTGCTCCATCCGGGATTGCTTAAAACGGCTAACCATGCCGGAGGATACCTGCTTCACCGCATAGGTGACCTCGCTTAAAGCTTCTCCCAGATTCTTGACGGTATCCAGCACCGGATCGATCTGTTTCATCTTATGCTGAACGTCCACCGTAATATCGTTCGTATTCCGGATGGTCTGCTTCACTTCATAAGTTAATTCGTCCACCGTCTTTTGAACATCCTGAAGGGTTTCGGTTACCTTTTCGAGCGATTGTGTCGCAGCCTTTAATGTCTTGATTAAAAAGAAAACCAGAACCGCAAATGCTACGGCAATAATGGCAACACTGATTTGGGTTAGCATACGTTGTCCCTCACTTTCAAGTATGTTGGTTTCGGATACGCAATAGTTACCCTATCCCCCAGTACACGAAACAAAGAGATCCCTGCCAATAATGCCATTGTCCTACAGCTTGTTTCATCCCCTGCCGCCCCGGTTAAAGAACACTACGAAGGGCGCTGTTGGCAACGGCTAAGCGGCTCCCTACCGAGCTTCAAATTGGATATGTGCCGTTTCTTGGAGCATCATGAGACTACATGCCTATATCCAATAAAATCGATGAAGAAAGCAGGGTGAATAGGATGTTAAAATGGTCCGTAATTTTTCTAGTTGTTGCACTGATTGCAGGGATCTTTGGCTTCTTCGGCATCGTTGAGGCTGCTGCCAGCATTGCGAAGGTGCTGTTCTTCATCTTCGTTGTCCTGTTTGTGATCTCTCTCTTTACCGGACGCAGACGAAGTATGTGACGCTGTCGCATACTAAAGCCCATGCATTGAATATACACAGAGGAAATGAAAAAAAGGGTGCCCTCCGTTTGATCAACGGATAGGACACCCCTTTTTTTGCGCTGCGCAAAATCGGATCGGGTTATACGTTCGTTGCTGCAGCCTCCTGATTTTCTGAGGTTTTCGGCTCTTCGGCCGGCTTGGTCTTCTTGATAAAGAAAGCCAGGATGAAGGAAGCGACGCTGATCCATGTCGCAATAACAAAGGCATAGTTAATGCCATAAATGGTTGCTTCATTCCCCAGCTTAAGCAGGTCGGCCTGATTCTTGGGATCAAATAACCCCGATTGCATCAGAGCTTCCCCTTTGCTCTCTGCCTGGGTCGACATGACGGTAACTAGAATTGCCGTTCCGATTGAGCCGGAAACCATGCGCAGTGTATTGGACATAGCCGTACCATGAGCGTTCAAGCTCCGCGGGAGCTGATTAAGTCCCGCCGTCTGGATCGGCATCATGAGCATCGACATCCCGAACATCCGGGCCGTATAGATGACCATGATGTGGCTGTAAGACATGGTTTCGGTCAAATTACTGAACTCCCACGTCGTAATGACCGTAATCGCCAGGCCGATAACAGCCAGCCATCTTGCACCAACCTTATCGAAGATCGCTCCCGTAATCGGTGACATGATCCCCATCAGAATGGCGCCGGGAAGCATGAGAAGTCCTGATTCCACCGGCGTGAATCCACGAATCTGCTGAAGATAAATAGGCAGCAGGATCATGCCGGCATACATCGCCATCGTGACAATGACATTGATAAGGGTAGTTAGCGTAAACATATTGTATTTGAATATCCGGAATTCCAGCATCGGATTGTCGGTCTTCATCTCCCGCCATACAAACAGGATGAGGGCAATCGTGCCGACTGCTAGGGTCGTAACAACCGGCGTGCTGGACCAACCGTCATTCCCGGCATCACTGAAGCCGTACAGCAACCCGCCAAAGCCCAGGGTGGACAAAATGATGGCGATCATGTCCAGCTTCGGCCGGCTGACCTCGGTAACATTTTTCAGGAAGAATACCCCGATTAGCGTAGCAATGATCGAGAAAGGCAGGATCATGTAGAACAGGACACGCCAATCATAGTGCTCCACAATATATCCAGAAAGCGTAGGTCCGATGGCAGGAGCAAATATCATGGCGATCCCCATCATCCCCATCGCCTTCCCGCGATTCTCAATAGGGAATATGTTCAGAAATACTACGGTCATAAGCGGCATCAAAATGCCTGCACCGGCAGCCTGAACGAGGCGTCCGGTAAGCAGTAACGCGAAGTTGGGGCTGACCGCGCACAGCAAGGTGCCAATCGTAAACAGCGTCATTGCACTGATGAACAGCTGCCTTGTCGAGAAACGCGCGATCAGATAAGCGGTAACGGGAATTAAGACCCCGTTCACCAGCATAAAGCCCGTGGTCAGCCACTGGGCTACGGTCGGTTTAATGTTCAAATTCTCCATGATGCTCGGCAGAGCAACATTCATCAATGTCTGGTTAAGAATAGCGACAAAAGCGCCAATCATAAGTGCAGCAATGATAGGTCCTTTCTTAACAGGCTCGCCGGGGCGAGCAATGGTATGGGTACTCATGTGCAGTCTTCACTCTCTTTCTAAGTAAAATCATACGTTTAGCATGTTTGTTCTATGTGGACATCTGACCTTGGATGTGCTCAACATTCGTCAAAATTTTGCTGTACAGGACACTCAACTGCTTAACCTCTTCGTCCGTTAGAAAGCCATATAACAAATCGCTTAACTCGGCACGTTTATTGGCCAGCTGCTCGATCAGATTACTCCCGAGCGGCGTAATCTCCAAATGAATGACCCTTCGGTCGGCTGTATCCCTTGTTCGGCGCGCGAATCCGCCCTCGATCAATTTATCGGATATGCCCGTAACCGCACCGCATGTCACATGAATGGAATCGGCCAAGTCCGACAATCTCAATGCACCCTGTTCGTGAAGCATCTCCAAGGCGGTATACTGCGTTCTGCCTAGTTTAGGAAACCCTTCCTTCTGCCACTCATGGTGCACAGTTCGAACCATCTTCTTAAATAGCATCTCCAACTCCAGAATTTCATTCCGCATGGACATGTATTTTTTACACTCCTTTAAAAGGTCCAGCACTTCTTCAATAGAGACCAACCGACTTCGTCTCTATATACTTTAGTACTAAAACATTTATTTCTAAACATTTACTGATTATAGTGGGGGATAATTATTGTGTCAATGTTTACATATATATTTTTTTCATAGTTTTTTTCTGAAAATAACGACTTTTCTCTTGAAAAACACAAAAAAAGACCCAGACTTGGTTTCCTTGTCTGAGTCTTTAGCCGATTCCCTTGCTTTACTTAAACAGCGACGGAATGGACATCCAATCCATCGTAAAGTTCAATTCCAAGCCGTCGGACAGAAACTTCACATTCTTCACAGTTACCAGATCCGGTAAATAGTCCTTGAGCGAAATTTGTATCGGCTCCAGCTGGAACATATTCAAAGGGATCTCAACTCCCCGAATCGTTGTTGATTCATGCGTCAGGTGAAGATGGCTTCCCTCGGCAGACATCTGAAAGCGCAGCACTGCACCAAAGGGAAGAACCCCCCATTGCCCATTCATATGGGCTGTCATTGTGGTGCCATTCATCACGAAATCAGCACCTGTAATATCGACGCCCAGGTCATGGGTGCTCATATATTTTACCATGTTCTTCTTGCTGAGTTCCCCGACTTCTTCCGTGCTCAGCAGCATGCGGGTATCCCGATTTGACACCATGGTCATCAACTTGTCCTTGAAATCAACGGATCGGTAGCGCATATCCAGCGATTGCGTAGGATAAACAAACCAGACCAACGCACCGATAATCACAAGCAGAAGGACAAATATACCCAGCAGGAAACGTCCGGCTCTTTTTTTTCGACGTACCATCTAAAGTCCCTCCTCCCATAGGATATCCCTGCGACAACAAGGCTTTTCCCATCTCCAAAGTATATAGGAATCCTTGAAACTTGTCACGATTTGAGAAAGGTACCCAACTTTCTTGATTCAAAACATCCAAATCGTGGTTATTACGATAGTGTGTTAAAATAGTATATTAAAATCATACTTCGGTCCCAAGGAGGAATTATTCCATGAAAAAAACTCTAAGTATTACTGCAGCCCTAGCACTCACCCTGTCCCTGACCGCCGTAGCAAGCGCAGATCCGATTAGCGGGACGGTATCCGAGACTTCTGGGCCGGCTCCCATCTCGACGGAAGAGCCTATTATCAAACCGGAAGAAGTAGTACTGGTGCCTACACCTATGATCGAGATTGCAGAAAGAACCTACTTCTATAACGCTCCAAACGGCGAAAAGCTTGGTGCCTTGGCTCCGCAAAAAATCGACACAACCGGCAATCGAACGGGTGTCGTGCTTGGCGGGGAATGGGTGGAAGTTTATACATGGCTCGGTAAAGCTTGGATTTATGTACATTAATCATGTATGACTGCCGGACTTCATGATTCTTCATGTATCCATGCAGGTTAAATGGCAGGTCAAGATGAACTTGACCTGCCATTTGTATTCGTACCCATCGGTTATCCCCTAGGACGATTCCTTAGGCTCCACGTGAATATGGACGCTCATAATATTGTGAATCTTCTCCATCTGTTCTTCGATACGGTCACTGATCTGATGACCCTCCAGAACACTGATATCCGGGTCTACCTCGATGACAACATCCACCAGTACATGATTGCCGTGAATTCGGGCTTTCATGTCCTTAATCCCCTCGACACCGGGCGTACGGGCAATCGTACTACGCAAGTCCGACAAACGATTTTCATCAAAACCGTCCGTTAAACTATAGGTGCAATCCCTGAATATTTCCCAAGCTGTTTTGCAAATAATGACACCAACCGCTATCGCTGCTACGGTATCCAGCCAGGGCAGGCCGAATTGTGCGCCAATAATACCAACAGCTGCCCCCACACTAACGAGTGCGTCCGATAAGTTATCCTTGGCTGCAGCCATGAGTGCCTGGTTATCGATTCGCTGCGCGAGGTTCCGATTGTACCTGTACACGCCAAGCATCGCCACGGCACAGACACCGGCTACGCCGGCAGACCATAAATTCGGGATTTCCTTGGAACCTTCAAAAAATGAACGAACGGCTTCAACCAGCACTTGGATACCAACGACCGCCATGATAAATGAAGCAACCAAAGCCGCAATCGTCTCCGCTCTTAAATGCCCGTACGCATGATCGGAATCCGGCGGTTTCTGGGAAATTCGCAGTCCGATCAATACGGCGAGCGATGCCACGATATCCGTCAGGTTGTTAAAACCGTCGGCAAGCAAAGCACTGGATGCGAATAAGTATCCACAAAATATCTTGAACGAGGATAACACGAGGTAGGCGGCAATGCTGATCCAGGCCCCGCGTTCCCCTTGTTTGATGTTATCATAGGCATTCACTTTATTACGTCTCTCCTTTGCTTGTCTTTCGCAGCCGTCAAACGATATCCATCATTATCCATATTTAATCCTAGCAAAGGTCATTCGTGTGGGTCTAGAGAAACATAATTGCTTCGGTCAAAGAACCATGGACGTAGAAAATAGTATTAATCATTGTTACCCTTGCCGGGCGATTTAAAAACGAATAAAATGAGGACAAGCGAACACGAAGAGGAGGGTGATACTATGCCCGAGAATAATGAATCACGTAAAGTGAATTTAGCCGATGCAATCCGGCAAAAGCTGGAACAGAAAAAACAGCAGAATGCGTCCGCGAATAAGCCCGGACAATTCCAAGCCGGTTCAGCGCAAAAAATGAAAAGCCAAAACAACAAAAAACCAAACAACCAGCGTCGTCGTACCGGCGGTTCGTAGAAGAGCCCGTTTCGTGCATAACGCAAAAAATGCTGCACCTCCCATACTTGGAAGGTGCAGCATTTTTTAAATGGATCGGGCGAGATGAAAGCTCACGCCCTCATCCTTCGCCATATCCTATTTTCTTAAGCTTCAACCGGGTACATGCTATCGCGAAGTGCCTTGATCTCTTCACTCTCAAGATACTCGTCATAACTCATGCTGCGGTCGATGATGCCATTAGGCGTAATCTCGATAATTCGGTTGGCAATCGTCTGAATGAACTGATGGTCATGCGAGGTGAATAGAATCGTTCCGTCAAAATCGATCAGACCATTGTTGAGTGCCGTAATAGATTCCAGATCCAGGTGGTTCGTCGGCTCATCGAAGATTAGCACGTTCGCGCCGTTCAGCATCATTTTGGCCAGCATGCAGCGAACCTTCTCGCCCCCGGACAGTACGCTTGCTTTCTTCAGCGCTTCCTCGCCCGAGAACAGCATGCGGCCAAGGAATCCGCGCAAGAATGTCTCATCTTGATCCTTGGAATATTGGCGCAGCCATTCCACGAGGTTGATATCAACACCGTCAAAATAGGCAGAGTTGTCTTTTGGGAAATACGCCTGGGTTGTTGTTACCCCCCAGCTGTATTCACCGGCATCCGCCTCGGTTTCACCGGTTATGATCTGGAACAGCGTCGTTTTCGGCATCCCATTCGGTCCAACAAATGCGATTTTGTCGCCTTTGTTTACAACAAAGCTGACATTATCCAGCACTTTTTCCCCATCCATCGACTTGGTGATGCCATCAATCGTAAGCAGCTGCTTGCCCGCCTCGCGTTCAGGTTTAAAATGAAGGAACGGATATTTACGGTTCGAAGGACGAAGATCCTCCAACGTAATTTTGTCGAGCTGTTTCTTACGGGAAGTCGCCTGCTTCGATTTGGAAGCATTCGCCGAGAAGCGTTGAATAAATGCCTGCAATTCCTTGATCTTCTCTTCCTTCTTCTTGTTGGCATCCCGCTGAAGTTCAAGCGCCAGCTTGCTGGATTCATACCAGAAGTCGTAGTTGCCGACATACAGCTGAATTTTACCGAAATCGATATCCGCAATATGCGTACACACCTTGTTCAGGAAGTGACGGTCATGGGATACCACAATAACGGTGCCTTCATAATCCATAAGGAAGTTCTCAAGCCACTGAATCGATTCCAGGTCCAAGTGGTTGGTAGGCTCATCCAGCAGCAGGTTATGCGGACGGCCAAACAAGGCCTGCGCCAAGAGAACTCGTACCTTCTCGTTACCGCTCAGCTCAGACATCTTCTTATCGTGCAGCTCACGTGGAATACCGAGACCGATCAGGAGCGCTGCCGCATCCGGCTCTGCATCCCACCCGTTCAGCTCTGCGAATTCGCCTTCCAGCTCACCCGCACGCATGCCGTCTTCTTCGGAGAAATCGGATTTCGCATACAGCGCATCCTTCTCTTTCATGATGTTATACAGCCGGGCATGACCCATTATAACCGTCTCCAGGACGGGATACTGATCGTATTCATAGTGGTTCTGCTTCAGAACCGCCATCCGCTCATTCGGTGTCATATGAACCTCGCCTTGATTCGGTTCAATCTCACCGGAGAGGATTTTCAGAAATGTAGACTTACCCGCCCCGTTGGCGCCGATGAGGCCGTAGCAGTTGCCCGGGGTGAATTTTATATTGACATCTTCAAATAGTGCTCGTTTGCCATAGCGGAGCGTTACGCCGCTTGTACTGATCATTAAGCATTACCATCCTTTATCACTATTGGTTTCAGCACATTATAGCATAAGTACGACAGTTATCGAAGCTTCTGGATGATATAAAACGGTTTTAAACAAATATAACCGCCTGCATGCGCCTTTTCTCAAGTATACAGAACCCGACGATCAAAGCCTCTATTTCTAGTTTAATAGAAAAGAGGCTATTCTATTAATGAAAGAAACCAGTCGGATCAGGTCCCCCTCTCATACGTTATATTATTCTGATATGAAAGGAGGGGCCATTATGGGCAACCAGCTTTGCAATCGCCTGGCTCGGATCATTGGGGGCACAGCAAGCGTCACCAATGGAGTATGCGTCGTCTCCACGCTGCGGAGGCTAAACGTGAAAATATTGGGACGCCGCAGCCGTTCTCCTTTGACACTGCCTTTCGCGTTATCCTTTGAATCCAAAGACTCCCGTGGCCGCACGTTGAATCTGGGGGAAACCGTTATCCTGGAAAAAGAAATCAATCCGTTCGCGGCGGAACTGCTGAAGCGCGGCATAAAAGTAACCGCCATTCATAACCATTGGCTTTTCCAGAGCAATCCATTCAAATATATCCACTGGGAATCGATTGACGATCCCGTGCAGTTCGCTGAGAAAAGCGCTGCTGCCGCAAGAGCGGTCGGCATTCTGCCAAAACGCTGACGTTTAGAAGCAACTGAAAATGGGCCCGAAAGGTTATGAACAACCTTTCGGGCCTCTTTTGGCATTCTATGGTGTATGGTGTATGGTGTATGGTGATGGAAATCGCTTGCACGTTTCGGTTATGATGTCACGCTTCTTCGCTCAGGCTGAACCTTGAAGGTCTCTCCGTACTTTAATACGCGAATTCGCTCCTTGGCGATCCCCAGCCGCTCGCGTTCCGCCTCCATCCGATCCAGCGCTTCTCTGGCCGTGTCGTCTGCCAGCTTGAAGGTGCCGTAATGCATCGGGATCATCGTCTCGGCCTTCACATCCTGGAACGCCTGCAGGGCCTCTTCCGGATTGACGTGCTGCGATGTCATGAACCATTCCGGCTCATATGCCCCGATGGGCATCAGCGCAAGGTGAATGTTGAAGCGTTCTCCGATCAGCTTAAAGCCTTCGAAATAACCGCTGTCTCCGGCAAAATACAAATTCGGTGGAAGCAGGCGGGTGCCATCCTCCGATACAGGTTCGTTATTGCATGATGATTCATCGGAAGAAGCCGAATCCACCTTCGCATCCTGCAGGACAGGCTCCATTACGAACCCTCCCCAATGGGATGTATTCGTGTCAAACGGCGTGCGCCGAGTCCAATGCTGTGTCGGCACAAAGGAGAATTTCACGCCCTTGATGGTTGTGGATTCCCACCACTGCAGTTCGATCACGCGGCGAAAGCCTTTGTTGATCATTTTGCGACGCAGACCAACGGGTACAATGATCGTGGTGTCCGCACGGTACAGCTTACGGATCGAGGCAACATGCATATGATCATAATGGGAATGCGAGATCAGAATGACATCGATCGGGGGGATCTCATGAATGGGAAGCCCTGGTTCTCCAAGACGCTTATTAAATCCCATTCTCCGCGCCCATACGGGATCAGTCACGATGTTCAAGCCTTCATATTGGATGAAGAACGTAGCGTGCCCGATCCAGGTAACGGAGGTTTCGTGCCGGTTGCTATGCAAATACTGAAGATCCGGCGTCAGGTTCGGAATGCAGTAAGAATAATCCTTCTTCTTCTGACGACGTTCGTCGCGCCACTGCTTGAATTGTTTAAGTGTTTTATCCGTGCTGACGTTATCGATATTGTTATAGCGAATTTTTGGCATGCAGCCTCCTCCTTCCATTACCCTGTATTTTACCCTGTATTGACCTCTTCGCTCAACTTTGCGCTTGTTGTTCTTTTTACACCGAACGTTTCGTGGCGAAACAACCCGGAATTGCCTTTATCCAGAATCAATCCGATGGATCCTTATACTTGACGACGTAGATCGCCATAAAGGCTACAGCAGCCAGTACGGTGAGCAGCGGTGCTATGAAAATGGCGAAGTCCTCCACTTGCCTCACCCCTTCTTCGCGGATTTGCCGCGAATGTAGTTTGCATCGAACAGAAACAATCGCATCAGCAGGATCAGGGAAGGAACCAATACGCAGAAACCCAGGATAAATGCGGTAATCAATGCGATCGCCATCGTATCATTGGTTATGCTCTCATGAATATGGATGTAATCATAGAGAATATACGGCAGATGCGAGCGTCCATATCCGTACCAAGCAAAGGCAAATTGGAGCATGACCATAATAAAAGCGATGCCGAGCCGGATTCGTTTCCATACGAGGTACACCGCAATGACAAAGCAGATGAACGACGCGATAAACATCCATGCGATATCCAGCATCTGCCCAAAATGCACCGGATTCTGATGGTTAATCTGGAAAAACGCGAACACCGAAGCCAGGATCGTCGGACCGCTCCATCCCAGCGCATAACCCCGGACCACGCCGAACGCTACCTCATCCCCCGCACGCTGCGCGTAATAGGACAGGAACATCGCCGAGATGTACAGAACGCTCACAAGCGCAAGCAGGATGACCGACCACGTGTACGGATTCGTGAAGAACGTATACCAATGAAGCTCTACCTTCCCGTTATCCATATAGATAATGCCGCCTTCCGAGATGGCCAATATCGTCGACAACGCTGCAGGGATGAGCAGTCCCGTTGCCCCGTAGAGCCCCATATACACGATATTGTTCCCGGTCTGGCTGCCATACGTGTGATAGGCGTAGTAAGCGCCGCGGATCGCCAGCAGCACAAGGGCCAAGCTGCCCGGCACAAGCAAGGCGGTGCCATAATAATACGCAGCATCCGGAAAGAATCCGACAAGTCCGACCACAAAAAAGATCAGGAATACGTTGGTTACTTCCCAGACGGGAGATAAATACCGCTGGATGATGTTATGAATCTTGTTCTCGTGTCCGGTGAGCACGCTGTAATAGCTGAAAAATCCGGCACCAAAATCAATCGAGGCCACCAGCAAATAGCCAAACAGAAATGTCCACAGCACGGTTATTGCCACCATTGCATAGCTCATTTGCGGTCTCCCCCTTCGATTTCGAGTCCCAGCAGCCGGATTTCCTCTTCCGCGCTTTTATTCCGGAACAATTGGCTTAACACGCGAATCGCGGATACGGATAGCACCAGATACAGGATTATAAACAGCACCAGCATCCAGCCGACGCTTGTTGAAGTGGTTGCCGCATCCGATACCTTCATGTATCCCCGCACAATCCACGGCTGCCTTCCGATCTCGGCAAGGAACCAGCCCAGCCATATGGCTGACATCGATAGAGGCCCCAAAGCCAATATACTGAGCAGCAGCCATTTTGGATAAGGCCTTTTGCCAGGAAGTTTCTTTCGGAACATATACAGGAGCGGAATCAGAACGATCACGGCGCCGCTGGTCACCTTTAGATCAAAAAAATAATGCACCGACATCGGCGGTCTCTCATTCTCCGGAAACTCATTCAGTCCAATGACCTCCGTGCTGGGACTGTTTCCCGCCAATATGCTTAGCGCGTACGGAATCTTCAATGCATACTTAATCTCGTTATTCTCATCCAGAAAGCCGCCGTAAATGAGCGGGGCTTGCCTCATCGTTTCAAAATGCCACTCGGCCGCCGCCAGCTTCTCGGGCTGGTATTTAGCCAGAAATTTGCCGGAGAAGTCTCCGATCATCACGGTGGCCACAGCAAAAACAAAGGTCGACACGACGGTGAGCTTCAGCGCTTTCTTAAAGTAGATGTGCTTGCTTCCCCGCAATATACTGAAAGCGGCTATGCTGGCCAGCGCAGCGGCGCTTGTCGTAAAAGCTGACGCCAGCACATGGCTCACCTTGGTCGGCGTCGCCGGATTGAACATGGCCACGAACGGATTCACATTCGTAAATACCCCATCCACCAGCTCGAAGCCCTGGGGCTGATTCATAAACGCATTCATGCTCGTGATAAAAAACACTGACGCGGAGGAGCCGATCGCCACGGGAATAAGCAGCAGCAGATGGGTCCATTTATTTTTGAATCGATCCCATGTATAAAGATAAATGCCTAGAAAGATCGCCTCCACAAAAAAAGCAAAGGTCTCCATGAACAGCGGCAGCGCAATGGCTTTACCGGCGAGGCGCATAAAGGTGGGCCATAACAAGCTGAGCTGCAGGCCGATGGCGGTACCTGTCACGACGCCGACGGCCACCGTAATCACATATCCCCGCGCCCAGCGCCGGGCAAGCAGCGTATAATGGTTGTCCCCTGTCCGAATCCCCCTCCATTCCGCCAGAGCCAGCATAATCGGAATCCCAACGCCGATGGTTGCCAGAACAATATGCACAAACAGGGTCAAGCCGGTCAGGATCCGGCTCATCAGTACGGGATCCAGTGAAGACATCAGGTTCACTCCTCGGTTTCTTTATCCAAAATGTTCCATATAGCGCAGATACCCTTTCACGGCACCGTATAGCATAATGGCCGCAACAATAAAGCATAGAATCGCAAGCTTTCGCTCCTGCTTCCTGTGCATCCGTTAGCCTACCCTCCTTCAGAGGTTGTAAAAAAGTCCGCTTTTGATACGAAAACCTCTATCGAGGCCACTTCAAGGATGAGCGACCGCGATGCTTAGGTAGGTTTTCTTGCGATATAGATTTTTCATCAGTTCCACTGATAACTCATAAATTCTATATCTAACACGAAGCGGATCAGGAAGCCGCTCGGCATCGAATCTTGGGGGCGGCCCTCTAACATGTGATTCTTTGAAAACCCAAATGCTTTACAATCCCATCATTATCAGTTTTACAAACCTTTCCTCTTTTTATCCAAAGTCCGGTCATTTTGTTTGAATCCTTGCCATGATGTTTTTTCCGGCATGGAAAAGAGGTACAATAAGAGGATAAGGAGGCGAGATAAACCCATGAAAATTACATTTATTGAACCAACCCCGAGCCCGAACTCCATGATGCTTCGTCTTGACGAAACGCTGGAGCCCGGGATTCGAAGAACATATACACTGGATAACGAACGGTCGGCTCCCCCCTGGATCAGGCAGCTGCTCCATATCCCGGGCGTAAAGAGCGTTTTTCATACCCTTGATTTCATCGCGCTCGACCGCAAAGGCAACGCTGATTGGCCTTCCATTCTGGGCGCCGTTCAGGAAATATTCGGTCAGGAGGGGCTTGCCGCCGGACTCCAAGAAAATGCGGAAGATTTTGCTTTTGGAGAGGCTCAAGTGTTCGTCCAGTATTTTCGAAATATACCGATGCAAATCCGTGTCAAAAGCGGGAATCAGGAAGAACGCATCGGTCTGTCAGAGCGCTTCGCCAAAGCGGTGGCCGCCGTCGGAACCACGACACTCATCAAGGAGCGCAAGCTCAAGGAGTACGGCGTGCGCTACGGCCAGCTAGCCGACATCGCCCGTGACGTAGAGCAGGAGCTTGAAGCTGCCTTCCCGCAGGAGCGCCTTGATAAGGTCGTTGCCCAAGCGATTGCCCACGGTGCCAGCGACGAGGATTTCGTCGAGCAGCGCCGGAAGCTGACCGATGAGGAAACCGAAGCCGCGCTGCAGGATGAGGACTGGCGCGTCCGTTATGCCGCGCTGGATGCACTGGAGCCAACGGAGAAACACATTCCGCTTCTCCGCCAAGCCCTTCGGGATCCGAAGATGCAGATCCGCCGGCTCGTCGTTGTGTACTTGGGCGATCTGCGCACCCCTGAAGCGATGGAGCTCCTGTATGAAGCCATGCGCGACGAAACACCGGCCGTTCGCCGTACCGCAGGCGATACGCTGTCCGATATCGGCGATGCTGCCGCTACCCCGGTCATGATCGAATCGCTCAAAGACAGCAGCAAGATCGTACGCTGGCGTGCAGCCCGCTTCCTGTATGAAGTAGGCACCGAAGAAGCCCGCTCCGCTCTGATGGAGGCTGCCAATGATCCGGAATTCGAGGTTAGTCTGCAGGCACGAATGGCACTGGAGCGCATCGAATCCGGCGAAGAAGCAGCCGGAACCGTATGGCAGCAAATGGCCAAACGGAATCAATCGTAATTGCATCTGCGGAACTACCTTAGAACCGTAAAATTTAACCATTGCTTCTAACATGGAATGTGATTTATACTAGGACTCTCTTGTTAGAATTGAATATACAGATAGCCTCATCATTCCAAGATGAGGTAGAGGTTGCAGACATGATCAGTAGTTGTGCCGAGGCGAAGAGAAGCCGGTGAAGCACATTGAAAGGCATGAATGCCGAAGTGCAGGGTATACTCTTGTATCCTGTGCTGGGGCCGTTGTCGAAAGAGACGGAACTGTCACGGGGATTTCCCCGTGTTGTGCTATCTTCATGGAGGGTATGATGCGGATACGATAAAGACCGCAGGTATAGGACCTGCGGTCTTTTTGTTCTAACAGGGTATATTGTAAATATCATTTCTTAATGTATAGAAGGAGTGTTCGATCTTGAATCGCAAAAAAGCACCGGCTGCTTCGCTCAAGCAGAGCTTTAAAGCCCGTCATATGACAATGATCGCCCTTGGCGGATCGATCGGTACCGGCCTCTTCCTGGCAAGCGGAACGGCCATCGCCTCTGCCGGCCCAGGCGGAGCGCTCATCGCCTATGCCGCGGTTGGCCTCATGGTTTACTTTCTGATGACCAGCCTCGGCGAACTCGCTACGTATCTTCCGGATTCCGGCTCATTCAGCACCTACGCCTCCCGGTTTGTCAGCCCCGCCTTCGGATTTGCCGTCGGCTGGAACTTCTGGTACAACTGGGCCGTTACCATCGCCGCCGAACTCGCAGCGGCGACGGTTATTATTAAATTCTGGTTCCCCGACAGCCCGTCATTTCTGTGGAGTCTTCTGTTCCTGGCGATTATGTTCGGCTTAAACTTTCTATCGGCCAAAGGATACGGCGAATCGGAATATTGGTTTGCTATCATTAAGGTGGCAACCGTCATTATCTTCCTCATCATCGGGGTCATGATGATCTTTGGTATTCTTGGCGGTGAAGCCGTTGGATTCACTAACTTTAGTCTAGGCGACGGGCCGGTACACGGCGGGTTCTTCGCGCTAGTCGGTGTGTTTATGGCTGCAGGCTTCTCCTTCCAGGGAACCGAGCTGATCGGGGTCGCGGCCGGCGAGAGCGAAAATCCGAGAAAACACGTCCCTAAAGCCATCCGTCAGGTGTTCTGGCGCATCCTGATCTTCTATGTTTTCGCTATTTTTGTCATCGGCATGCTGATCCCTTACACCCATCCGAGCTTGCTTCAATCCGGGGTCGACAATATCGGTGTCAGCCCATTCACCTTGGTGTTTGAGAAAGCCGGCCTTGCGTTTGCGGCTTCCGTAATGAATGCGGTCATTCTCAGCTCCGTGCTGTCGGCAGGCAACTCGGGGATGTATGCCTCAACCCGTGTCCTGTATGCCATGGCGAAGCAAGGAATGGCTCCGAGATGGCTGAGCCGGCTGAACAGCCGCGGCGTACCGGTTGCGGCTCTAATCGTAACCTCTGCCGTAGGCATGCTGGCCTTCCTGGCCTCCTTCTTCGGCGATGGCGTAGTCTATGTATGGCTCCTGAATGCCTCCGGAATGTGCGGATTCATTAACTGGCTGGCCATTGCCGTGAGTCATTATCGCTTCCGCAAAGCTTATGTCGCCCAAGGAAAAGACCTGAAGGAGCTGCCGTTCCGTGCACGCTGGTTCCCCTTCGGTCCCATCTTCGCCTTCCTGCTCTGTCTTGTTGCCATTATCGGTCAAGGCAATTTCAGCGGGGAGATCGATTGGTTAACGATCATTGCCACTTATGTCAGCATTCCGTTGTTCCTCTCCATCTGGTTCGGCTACCGCTTGATTAAGAAGAGCCGCATCGTACCATTGGACGAGTGCGATTTGAGCACGAACGTTAAATAAGTTAAACCGGACATACCAAAAGCAGCTTCCCTCCCATACTTGGGAACAGAAGCTGCTTTTTTGGGATACGGACTTATTACCAAATGATCTGCACTCTAAGATCACCTGTGTTCTCAAACGCATGATGATAGTATTTGATAGAGCCGAGATTGCTCTTCATCTGCACTTGCTGGAGCACATTTACAAGCTCTCGCTCGCTGCCGTCAAACCGGAACACCAACTTCTGGCTGCCTTCAGCCTTTGCAGCTTTAACCAGGGGTTGGAGCTGTGCGTAGGAGCTGACGATGGAACGGGCATCATAGAGCTGATATTCCAAATCCCGCTTCAATTGTTCGTATACTTCGGCTCTCGAACGATCCTTCGCAGCTAGCCCGGCCAGCGTGTTGCGGTAAAGCGTGCTCGCCTTCGGATAGGATTTCACCCAGGTATGATCGCGGCCCATCTGTTCATCCGTCCGGAGATAGTACGTATAGGATACCTCGTTGTCGCGATCCGGCACGGGATCGTTCCACGTCGTGTCCAGATGGTACCATTTGCCGTCCAGAAGAACCAGATTCCAGGCATGAAGCTGGCCCTTCGGATTATCGGAGGCATAAGCCGTGCCCTCTACGATTTTGTTCTGGATCCCTGCTCCCTTCAGCAGTTTATGTGTTAACAGGGAATAGCCCTGGCATACCGTGCTTCCGGTGTAGAGTCCGTCATAGGCCGTATATTTTGTAAGTGTGGTATCATACTTCAAGTTCCGGACAACCCAATCGTGGATCGCTTTCACCTTCTCATGATCATTCATGCCCGGCTTGATGATCCGCTTCAAAATGCTGTCGGCATTCTGGTTCACGTAGTTCGTCTGCTCCGCAGTCTCGCGGTAACTCAACCGAACGGTAACATTGGCGGAACTGGATGTCCCACGATAGTCGTAGCTATAGCTAGCGATGGTGTAGTGAATATAAGGATCACTGGCCATCGCCTGATCAAGTGCATCTTTAAGCTGCGATTTCAGCGATTGGGTCTCTCCCTGGTAAACAAAACGCACCGTCGATTGCCTGTCGCTCATCGCTGTCAGCAGCTTCTGTTGAATCCCATCGACCGACTTCACGACCGCTTTGTTGGAGGTGGCATAGACATCACTGAGATTAGCTGGTTCAGGTACTGCTGCAACGGTTACCGCCAAAGACCCTATGAACAGTAATTTAACGATTGTTCCTCGGCTTCGTTTCATCGGTACACCCGCCCTTCATCTTCCTCATCCGTATGCACCATTATTGTAACACATAACATCAGGGCTTATGGGTTCTAGTTTTGTCGACCGGGCACGAATATCAAATGCTACCAATAAAATGAGGACAGGAAAGAATCGCTGCGTCCCGCCAGCTTCGACATGCGGACGAGTACCTCTGCAGCTTCCGCTCGCGTCACCTCACGCTCCGGCAAGAACTTGCCATCGACAGCCGGGAGAAGCCCTAGCTTGAGGGCGATCAAAGCTGCGCCTTTGTTAGTAATGGCGTCCGCATCCGATATTCCCTGCACATCAGTTGGCAGGATAAAGGCTTTGGACAGCTTCTCGTAATTCAGAATACGGGTCAGCGAGCTTGCCAATTCATCCCTTGTCAGCTTGCGGTCCAGCTGCAGCGGGCTGTCCGGATCATAAGGAATCCAGTTCTGCCCGATCAGCACCTGAATGGCCTGATAATACGGATGATCCGGCTGCAAACCCGCGTATGGATCCATGGTAGATCTTCCATACACCTGCTCGTAGGACGGACTCACCGATGCCGCCACCAGCTGATACCATTCGCCAAGGGTAATTTGGCGATCCGGGTATACCTTTCCGTCCTTGTCCGGAACCAACACCCGATATTGCACCAGCTCCTTAAGAGCCGCTTCCGCATCATGCCCCGCCGCATCGGTAACCGCCGGAATATCCTTGCGGCTCATTTCAGGCGTAATATCGCGCCATTCTCCGTTCTTGGCATCCAGCGGTACCGCAATGCCGCCATAAACCGCCTTTTTGTGTGTCGGATAATAAATCAGCTTAATGAAAGGCTTCATAATCTCATTACCGTTCATTGCGTAACCGCCGTAGTAACCATATTTCAGCTTCAGCTCAATCTCTTCCAGATATTTAGCTTTTGCCTGTTCCGCACTGACGGCCGGCTTTGCGTCCGTTGGCAGCTTGGACAGAACAGCTTCGGAATTCACACTAAAGCCCTGGATTTGCCCGTCGGCCTCAATCGTGAGGTTCAGGGAATCACCCATGACGCGAATATCACCAACATAGCGCTGAAATGAAAATTGATAATTAAGGGTTTTAGTGTCTTTGCCCATTTTATCAACGGATGTCAGCTTCCATTCCGCGGCAGCATTCGGCACCAGCCTGCTTACCGTCTCGAATGCGAGATTCTGCGCAGCCTGCTTCGAAATCGGGCTCTTCACTTCCGGAGCACCGGTTCGGTCAAAACGATATCGGTTGTAGGAGTAAATTTGTCCGGTCTTGGCGTCCACCTCTGCGGATACCATCTCCCCTCCGCCCATGGCGGAAAGATGGTTCTCGCCCCATCTTATATTCCACGTCTTGATCTCATTATTGTTCCATCGGGTACCCAGTGACTTGGATTCTGTCTTCAAGCCGGACGGGAGTTTGATCTGCGATTCCACCCATCTGGCTGCTGCATCTCCGCCAGCAAATGGAGCCGTGATTGGCTTGAAAATCTCTTTGGACGACGGAATCGTGCCGTTCTCAATCGAGGTATACTCACTTTCTTCCCCCGAAAAACTAATGAACTTGCCTGTATTGGCATCCATTGAATTCGCTGATTGATCATTAGGTATGTAACCTAAGAAATAATTGCCTTTGGCGTTGTTATATAAATGATCAGGTACATAAGCCAAGGAGACCTGGAACTGATCCTCAAACAATTTACGAATGGAGGCCTCATTCAATTTCGGTGTGGATGAAGGAAACTCTTCATTGACTTGATTGCGGGAATAGTTAATGGTATTGCCCTGTCCGTCCAGCGTGATCGAAATGCTGTTCACATCCGATTCAATTCCGTTCACCGAGGTCTGGAAATAAAAATCAAACCGCGGCGGACTGAACAGCGCCGTCTGCATCCCGAGATAAGCCTCATTCTCCTTAAGCTCGCTGGCCTTCAGATCCGATACATGGCTGCCGATCCATTTCAGCGCCTTCTCCTTGGCTGCTTCACGGGTTATCAGCGGTTTGTCACTACCATGGTTCAACAAGGAACGAGGGATATAAATGTTAATAAGTTCACCCGTGACCGCATTGACCTGGGCATTAAAGCCGGAGCTTGTGTTCCCTTTGGTCAATTCCATTTGCAGATCCCAAGCAAGCGCGCTCGATCTCATGCCATCATTCTCCAAGAACTGCACATTCGATACTTTCACGTTCTTTAGCTCCGGGAAAGCCTTCTTGATGATGTCTTCCGCCTGCTTGGACGAAATTTTTGCACCCTTTGGTATTTCGTTATCCGTTACACCTTCCGAACCGGTGTTATCGCTGCTAGTCACGGCAGTTACCGTATCAGTTACAGCGACTCCGCTGCCCGGAACGGAATTGTCTCCCCACACCGGCTGCGCCAAACATAACATAGCTGTAGCCGTAACCGCGCACACGGTCTTTTTTACCCTTACCTTCTTCTTACCTGATGGATTCACTTGATTCGCTCCCTTCCATTACTTGAACCTAACCATGCCTTACTTACACATGATGATATCCTTAACAAGTGACTATACACGGCAGCAATGACATAACCAAGCTACCTAAATAATACCATAACTTGTCTATATATTCCTTATGTAGTAAGCTTCGAAAACATAACCAACATGATTAAGGATGAACAAAGTGTAACTATTTCGATCCGCTTCTTACGAAGGGGAACACCCTATTGAACACACGCTAGCCAAGCTGGGCAGCTTCAACAAAAGCCGCGGTACGACGCCTGATCTCCTCCTTATTTCCGGACGCGAGCGCATCCTTCGGGAGCAGCGCGCTGCCTAAACCTACCGCAACTGCACCTGCATTAAAATAATCCGCAAGATTATCCAGCGTAACGCCGCCCGTGGCAAGCAGCGGAATGTGACTTAGCGGGCCCTGAAGCTCCCGGATAAATGACAAGCCCAGGCTGGCCATGGGAAACAGCTTCACGATCTCGGCGCCGGCTGCGTACGCCGCAACGATCTCCGTCGGCGTCATCGCCCCAGGCCATACATCAATTCCTTGCTCCAAAGCATATTCGATAACGGAAAGATCCGTGTTCGGCGAGATCAGAAATTGCGCTCCGGCGGAGACCGCCTCCTTCGCCATCTCCACATCAAGCACGGTTCCCGCCCCTATATATACGGCGCCATCATACCGAGTACGCCAATCCTGGATCATATGTAAAGCGTCTTTCGTATTCATCGTCACTTCCATGAACCGAATTCCGCCTTGGGTCAACCCTTCTCCTACGAAGTCCGCCTGTTCTCTCGTAATGCCCCGCACGATGGCAACGATTTTCTCGCGTTTGAGCTCAGGTGTCAGTTTCATTGTCTTCCCCCCATTTCTATTTACACTTCCGGCACGTTCCTAAATCGCATGGCTGCAATTTCAACCTGCTTCAAGTATATGCGGTCCACCGCGTTCACGCAAAAAAAGCAGGCCGGGAAACCTGTATTCCCGACCTGCTCTTCTATAGGGTTATCCCCGGAATCCGGACAGCTCAGCGCCTAGTTCACGCGTTGCTCCATATACGCTTTGATAGAGTCCAAACAATTGGTCATAAGCTTGAACTGCCTGCGGATTGGGAGAATACGAGCGTGCCGGCCGCAAAAACGCCTTGGCGCAGTCCTGAAGGCTTGGGAACCAGCCGCAGCCGTAGGCTGCGAGCATCGCCGCGCCCATAGCCGGGCCCTGTTCACTTTCCAGCTTCACGATTTCAGCGTTGAACACGTCCGCCTGCATTTGCAGCCACGTTTCGTTCTTGGCGCCGCCCCCGATGGAAATGACGCGGTCGATCCGCTTGCCGGATGAGCGAAGGATATCGATGGATTCACGGAGAGAGAACGTGATTCCCTCGAGTACCGAACGTGCAAAGTGAGGCAGCTTATGTCCCGCGTCCATTCCGATAAAACTGCCGCGAATGGTAGCATCCGGATGCGGCGTGCGTTCACCAACGATATACGGCGTGAACAGCAGACCTCCACTGCCAACCGGGATGCTTCCGATATCGCTTAACAGCGCGTCAAAGGAGACATCCGGCGCAAAGGTATCCTTGAACCAGGTCAGGCTGTATCCCGCAGCCAGGGTCACGCCCATGATATAGTAAGCATCTTTCTCGCCATGATTAAAGAAATGGACCTTGCCTTCAAAATCCACCTCGCGACGCTCCTCATAGGAGAGTACCACGCCCGATGTACCAATGCTGCACATCGTCTGCCCTTCTTCGAGAATGCCTGCGCCGATGGCGCCGCAGGCGTTGTCCGCACCGCCAGCAAATACCTTCGTATTTGGCAGCAGAGCGGCTTGCTCGGCGATCTCAGGGAGCAAGGTGCCGCACTGATCGAAGGATTCGACCAGCGGCGGGCATAGGGTGTGCGGCAGCTGGAAGACATCCAAAATGTCGGTGCTCCAAGACTTGCCCGCCACATCCAGCAGCAGCGTTCCGGCTGCATCGGAATAGTCCATTGCGTATTGCCCGGTCAGGCGGAAACGCACATAATCCTTAGGCAGCAGGAACAAGGCAGCCTGTTCGAGCAGCTCCGGTTCAAACTCCTGTACCCATAGAATCTTGGGCAGAGTGAACCCTTCCAGCGCGCGATTGCGTGCAATCCCTAGCAGCTTCTCCTGCAGAGTCTCCTCGATTCGACGGCATTGCGCCGTTGTGCGCGTGTCATTCCACAGGATGGCCGGCCGCAGCACTGCACCCTCACCGTCTACCAAGACCAGACCATGCATCTGGCCGGAGAAGCTTAACCCCTCAACCTCGGATGGGTCAATGTTGTTTCTGCTCATTAATTCCCGTAACGACAATACCGTTTTGTCGACCCAATCCTCCGGTCGCTGCTCGCTGTAACCCGGCTTCGGCTGGCTCAGCGGATACGACTCCGAATGCTCGGCGACAACCTTGCCGCTTGGGTCCACCAGCACGGTCTTCACAGCACTGGTCCCCAAATCAACTCCGATAACGTAACTCATCTATATCCTCCTTCGTCTCCTCATGAACCGAACATGAAAACATCGTTGGCACTTCCCCCGGCGCACGATGCGTGATCCGAGGTATGCTTGGATGGCTGTCGACCATAGCTCGCTATAGTTTCCTGATTGAAATAAGTACACCGGCTTCCCTGGAGGGAGCCGGTGAAGGTTTGGATTTCATGGTACAAGCGCTAAAGAGAGTATCGATTAATTTGCAAGAATGTACTGATTCAGAATCGCTTTCAGCATTTCTTGACGTCCGGATTCGTTCTTGCGCGGGGACTCGTTGTTCAGCGCGTACTCTGCAAGGGAAGCCAGTGTAGCTTTGCCGGATACGACGTCTGCGCCAATGCCTTCGTTAAAGCTGCTGTAGCGCTTCGCGATGAAGTCCTCGAATACGCGGTCTTCGATCAGCTTCGCTGCCACTTTCAAGCCTTTTGCGTAAGTGTCCATACCCGCGATGTGCGCATGGAACAGATCTTCCGGCTCGAAGGACGGACGGCGAACCTTCGCATCGAAGTTCACGCCGCCGCGGCCGAGGCCGCCGTTCATCAGCACTTCGTAGAGCGTCAATGTCGCGTCATAGATGTTAACCGGGAATTCGTCCGTATCCCATCCGATGAGCATATCGCCTTGGTTCGCATCGAGGGAACCGAGCATGCCGTTGATGCGTGCTACGCGAAGCTCATGTTCGAAGGTATGACCAGCCAGCGTGGCATGGTTGGCTTCGAGATTCAATTTAAAGTGCTTGTCGAGACCGTATTTCTGCAGGAATGCAATTGTTGTAGCCGCATCAAAGTCATATTGGTGCTTGGTTGGCTCCTTCGGTTTAGGCTCGATCAGGAATTGGGCATCAAAGCCGATTTCTTTCGCATAATCCACCGCCATATGGAACAGACGCGCCAGGTTATCCAGTTCAAGGCCCATATCCGTGTTGAGCAGGGTCTCATAACCTTCGCGGCCTCCCCAGAACACGTAGTTCTCTGCGCCGAGGCGTTTGCCGACTTCAAGGCCTTTCTTCACTTGGGCTGCCGCATGAGCGTATACGTCCGCGTTGCATGTAGTGCCCGCACCATGCATGAAGCGTGGGTTCGTGAACATGTTCGCCGTGTTCCAGAGCAATTTTTTGCCTGTGGATTTCATGTGGTCTTCAATCGAATCCACAATCGTATCGATGTTGCTGTAGAACTCGCGCAGGCTGCTGCCTTCCGGCGCAATGTCCACATCGTGGAAGCAGAAATACGGAAGATTCATTTTCTCCATGAACTCAAAGCCTGCCTCAACGCGTGCCTTGGCGAGGTCCATGCCGGAGTAGTTGCCCCAAGGGCGAACCGCAGTGTCAGCGCCGAACGGATCCGAACCGCCCGCAGTCAATGTATGCCAGTAAGCCATGGCGAAACGGAGATGCTCTTCCATCGTTTTGCCGGCTACTACTTCTGTCGGATTATAAAATTTAAAAGCATAAGGGTTCGTTGATTGGCTGCCTTCGTACTCGACTTTGCTAATGTTGTTAAAATAGGCCATGAATAAATCCTCCTATACCTTGTTAAGGTGTGGTTAACGCTTACAAGGTTATCCTAACACAGGATTTCTACTTTGTCTATTGGTTAAACAAAGTTATTGTTTTACAACTTTTTCAAAACCGGTGACACCTGCTGTTAGGATTATTTATACAAAAGATCAACACATCTCTGTTTAGCTCACTGCCTAGATTTCCTGCAAATTCATATTTAAATGTTATGACGATGGAAACCACCGGACAAAAGATTAACGCACACCCGGGCAGCGTTACGGGCTGTTGCAATTTCCGGACTTTGCCCCTAGACTATGAGCATATCAAGTCTCCAAAACTTATCATGATCAGGAAGCAAGACTAAAAGGATGAATACACATGGCGAATATTACCGGTGACCAGGCTCTGGTCAAAAAAATAAATACTTCGATTATTCTCGATACGATACGTCAGCACGCCCCTGTCTCCCGAGCGAAAGTCTCCAAGCTAACCGGACTGAACAAGGCTACTGTCTCCAATCTCGTACAGGAGCTGTACAGCAACCACCTGGTCCAGGAGATCGGACCCGGCGAATCCAGCGGCGGCAGGAAGCCGCAGCTGCTGCTGTTTAACGGACAAGCCGGTTATGCCGTCGGCGTGGAGCTGCGCGTCAAGCAAATGACCGCCGTGCTTACAGATCTGGAAGGCAAGATCCTTGCCGAAGAAGATACCGCCCTTGAAGGACATGACGTGGAGTCGGTGACGCGGCTGATGGTTGGTCTGATTCATGGCCTGATGCGGCAGGCCCCTCCCTCCCCGTACGGGATCATCGGGATCGGCGTAGGCGTCCCTGGGATGGTGGACGGTGATGGCACCGTCCTTTTCGCTCCCAACCTGGGATGGGACATGGTGCCGCTGCAGAAGCAGCTAGAGGACGAGCTCGGACTTCCCGTAACCATCGACAATGAAGCAAACGCGGGTGCCCAGGGCGAGCTGCGCTTCGGAGCTGGCCGGGATGCCCGCCATCTCCTCTATATCAGTGCCGGCAGCGGTATCGGCTCCGGCATCATCATCAATGGTGAGCTCTATAAGGGCGCCCGCGGATACGCTGGCGAGAGCGGCCATATGTCCATCGAAGCCGATGGACTGGAATGCACCTGCGGCAACCGCGGCTGCTGGGAGCTCTATGCCTCGGAGAAATCTTACGACAGCAAGGGTGCCGCTCTCCCGTCCAGGCGCACATCCGAGCTGATCAACCATGCAGCGCGTGGCCATGAAGAGACCATCCGGCATTTTGAAGAGCTTGGACGTTATCTCGGTGTCGGCATTACTAATCTTGTCAACGGATTCAATCCACAATCCGTCATTATCGGCGGTCCGCTGTCCGACGCGCGGGCTTGGATTGAAGATACGCTGCGACAGGTCGTTGCCCAGCGCACGCTCCCCTACCACCGTGAGCTGATGGAGATCCGGTTTGCCGAGCTGGGCAGCCGCTCCACCCTGATCGGCGCGGCTTACTCCGCCATCTCGCAGTTTCTGGGGCCAATACGAGTCTCCATGCCGATTCATTAAAATTGACGATATTTTGTCGTAATTAAGACCCTGCATATTAAGGAAAATCCCGCGATTTTCCGCTATAATTAATCTCGTCCTGTAATTTAAATCACGGTTCTCCACGTGGAGATGCCGTGTGATCGTTATACTAAAGGGAGAGGAAACGCTCAAATGACCTATGTAAGCACTGCGGAAATATCGCCGGAAATGTTTGTGACCGTATTGCTGTTTCTCCTAGTTATCGCACCTTTGTTCAGTCTCGCCATCATGCGTTTTTTTCAAGGCAAGAAAAAAGCCGGCTTCATTCTCATCGGCTCCGGCGTGGCAGCTTACGTCGTATTCCAGATCATCATGAGTCTGTTTTTTAGCAAGTGAACACGATCTGAGCGTACGTTTGGCAGCATATCTCGGCAACAAAAAAGCTCCTTCCCGGAAATCGGGGAAGGAGCTTTTTATCATAAGCAAGCAATTGGCTTGCCATCATGCTGATTAGATTAAGCTTCGGGGTTCAACGCTTTGTTGAACTGGAGCTTATTCATGCCAAGAATACGGTGCTCGCCGATGATGGTGAGCGGTACTGCGCGAACGCCCATATCCCATACTTGCTGCGCGAATTCGTCGTTTTGCTCGATGTTTCGCTCTTCAAATTCGATGCCTTGATCGGACAAGAAGCCTTTTACTTGCTTGCAGTGCGGGCAGTTGTTCGAAGTATATACAATCACATTTTCCATGTTTGATCAGTCTCCTCTACTCATGATTAGGCTCTGCTTAAAGCCCGTTCGATCTCTATCTATCAGTTTACAACACAACAGCGTTGTGTTCCAAGCTCTCGATATATTTCTCCGCATCCATAGCTGCCATACAGCCGCTTCCTGCTGCGGTGATCGCTTGTCTGTAACGGGTATCCTGCACGTCGCCGCAAGCAAATACGCCTTGGATATTCGTTTCGGATGTTCCCGGGGTCGTTACGATATAACCGTTCGGATCCGTCGTAATGTTTCCGCCGAGGAAACCGGTGTTCGGATGATGACCGATCGCCACGAATACGCCGCTGACTGTGATCGTCTCCTCTTCGCCAGTTTCATTATTGAGCACCTTGATCCCTTTAACGCCTGTCTCGTCCGCGATGACTTCCTGCGGCGTGCGGTTCAGTGCCCATTCGATCTTCTCGTTAGCACGGGCGCGATCCTGCATGATTTTCGATGCACGAAGCTCCTCCCGACGGTGTACCAACGTCACTTTGGATGCAAAGCGGGTCAGGAAGTTCGCTTCCTCCAGCGCGGAATCGCCGCCGCCGACAACAACGATCTCTTTGCCGCGGAAGAAGAATCCGTCGCATGTTGCGCAGGTACTTACGCCGCGTCCTACATTATCCTGTTCTCCCGGAATGCCGAGATATTTGGCCGTTGCGCCCGTAGAGATAATCAACGTTTCGGCAACTACCTCGCCCATACCGTCTACGTCCAGCTTGAACGGACGCTCTCCGAATTCCACGCTGTTCACCCAGCCTGTACGAAATTCTGCGCCAAAACGTTCAGCCTGCTGACGCATATTGTCCATCAGCTCAGGACCCATGATGCCTTCGGGGAAACCAGGGAAATTCTCCACTTCGGTTGTGGTGGTCAGCTGTCCGCCAGGTTGCGGACCTTCAATGACGAGCGGGCTCAGGTTTGCGCGAGCCAGATAGATTGCAGCCGTAAGGCCGGCAGGGCCTGTGCCTATAATAACGGATTTGTACATATCGTTTCCCTCCTATATATGGAACGCTTAATTATAATCATTATAAATTAATATTAATTATGGTTATATCGGTGCCGTCTGTCAATATGTCACATCACACCCCCTCCGAAAATATTGTTAATCCATTCTTCATAAATCGAAATGAAAATCAATATTTTGGGGAAATGAACTTCGTTCTCCCAAGAAGGCGGCGATCTTTCCGGCCTGGAAACGTTTACTTCGAAAACAATCGTACGTGGAGAGGGGGTTATATGAATCTAATGGCACCCCAAGGCTCTCCCACTCTTTTAACGAAAGGAAGATGAATATTTGATGAAAAAAAGAACAACCCTTGGCAGCGAGTCCTTGCATGCCCAACCTAGCAGCGCAGAGCTTGGGAGAAATCGAGATCGTCCACGGCCGTTGAGAGTTAACAAACAAGAATCCCCCTCTTCTCACGATTGAAAAGAAGGGGACTTTTTATCATTACAGTAGCATGGATTAGCGATGACCGATCGATTAACGGTTAGTGCGCAGCAGACGAAGCCCGTTCAGTATAACCAGAATGGTGCTTCCTTCGTGACCGATGACACCCAGCGGCAGCGCAACGCCTTGAATGAAATTGGCTGCAATCAGCGTCAAAATCACGGTGATGGCAAAGATCATATTTTGCTTCACGATACGCTGAACCCGGCGTGCCACCTTGACGGTGCCGGCAATTTCATCGATGTTGTCATTCATAAGCACCGCGTCCGCTACCTCCAGCGCCGTTCCGCTTCCCGAAACGCCCATGCCGATGCCGACGGTCGCGGTAGCCAGTGCCGGTGCATCGTTCACTCCGTCCCCAACCATGACCACATGGCCATAACGGGCGCGAAGCTCCTTAATATGTGTAACTTTATCTTCCGGCAGCAAATCGGAGAACACCATGTCCACGCCGCTTTCCTTCGCAATCACGTCCGCCGTCGCCTTGCGGTCTCCCGTCAGCATCGCTACCTTGATACCCAGCTGCTGCAGCCGCTTAACAGCCATTGCCGCTTGTGGCCGGACCGCATCCTGCAGAGCGATCATGCCCGCGATACGGTCTCCCTTCAGGATAACGGAAACCGTCTTGCCTTCGGATTCCAGCGTGTTCCGGATAGACAGCCAGTGCTGGCGATTCTCTTCAAGCGCGGTCAACTCATGTTGCGCGGAAGCTGCACCTGAATGCTGATCTATAGTCGGATGATCCAAAATATCGCTTTTTCCTATTTTCCAAGTGATTCCTTCCACTTCCGCCTGCATACCCCAACCAGTTATGGACTGTCCGTTCTCTACCTGCTGAAGCGCGGCCCCCTCTTTCTCAGCCGATTGGACAATCGCCAAGGCCAGAGGATGCTTCGACATTCTTTCGATAGAAGCACTGATGCCAAGCAGTTCATGCCGATCCCAGCCCTCGCCTGCGATAAAATCCGTAACCACTGGCGTACCGAGCGTCAAGGTACCTGTCTTATCAAAAGCGACAACCGCCGTGCGCGCCATATTCTCAATATGGGCGCCGCCTTTGAACAATACGCCTTTTCTGGCGCGATTGGAAATCGCCGACAGCATCGCAGGCATGATGGAAGATACCAGCGCACAAGGGGACGCTACTACGAGAAACACCATCGCTTTATAGAAGGTGGTATCCCAATCCCATCCCAGGACGGGAGTAGCCAGAACAATCAGGGCCACGGTCGCAATGACAACGACACGGGCATAAATCGATTCGAACCGCTTGATGAACCGCTGCGATTCCGGTACTTCGTTCTCCGCTTCTTCCACCAGCTTGATGATCTTGGCAAACAACGTGGATTCCGCCGACTGGGTAACCTCAATGTACAATACGCCTTCCCCGTTCAAGGTTCCGGTGAACACTTCATCCCCAACGGACTTATCGACCGGTATAGATTCGCCGGTAATCGAAGACTGGTTCACAGAGGAGCTGCCGCGATAAATTTTGCCGTCTGCCGGAATAAGCTCGCCCGGCTTTACCAGAATCAGATCGCCGATCTCCAGTTTGTTGATGGATACCGATACCATCTCTCCCTTCTCAATGCGAAGGGCCGTTTCCGGCTGCAGCTCCATCAAGGACGAGATATCCTTGCGGCTTCTCTCCATGGTATAACTCTCAAGCGCGCCGCTGAGGGCAAAGATGAAGATCAGCATCGCGCCTTCATTCCAGTACCCGATCGCTGCAGCTCCCATAGCGGCAGCAATCATCAGCAGATTCACATCCAGATCGCGCTCCTTCAGAAGGGTCTCCACACCTTCTTTCGCTTTCACCCATCCGCCGACGGCATAGGATATCACATACAACACAACGGAGAGCGGCTCAGACCATTGGCTGGTCAGCCAAGCCACCAGCATCAGCAGGCCGCTGCCCAGCGCAGCCACGACCTCCGCGTTGCTCAGCAGACTGCGTATATCCCACTTCCCAGGCTGCCGCGGCTCACGAGGATCGGCTCCATTTTCTATTGTCGATATGCGTCCAGTCGTCGTTTGATTTTGTATCCATTGCATAACCAATCACCTTCCTAGTTGAGAATGAGATCCATTATTACTACCCTTAAAATGACACATGCTGCCCCGGCTTCGCCGGAGCAGCATGCTAAATGAGAATGAGAATCATTTTTGAACTTATACAATTTATTTTCCTTCGTACAACTTTATAAGTATCATACTCACTTCATCCTCATTTGTAAACCATATTTTTCACATTTTTTAAATACTGAAGAGTACCTATTGGCGTCCCCTGTTATTGAATATGAACCTCTACACGTAAAAAAGCCCTTGCGTTCTCTCCGCAAGGACTTCTCTTTAATCCATCGCCTATTTTGTTAAGCGCTCACATTCCATCACTCGACAATCGTCGAACATCTGCGGCGCATCTCCAGCCTCGCACCGGTTATTCGAATGGCTGCAATCTCTGAGGACTGACAGCACACCTCGTGTATGCCCTGTCGGTAAACCATCCGCAAATCCGTGGTAGCCACCCCATTGATCCGGAGCGTTAATTGCGGCTTCGTTCGCTTAATTCGATGGATCATCTCGGAGAAAGCCGTGACCCTGTGTCCTGCCTCATCCGACGATCCGGAATTCTCCGTCCCCTCCGAATCGAATACAATCACATCGGCCAAACGGGCAATTTCCGCTGCCGTTGCTGGATTCATCCCTTCTCTGAGAAGCGCCCCATAACGAATACGCACAAAACGTCTTTGATCCATAAGGGTCTGCTCTGCCACTTCTTCGATAAAATTATGGATCGATATAAAGTCATCCGCGTGCGCCGGACGTACAGCCAGGAGCTCTAATTGGCAATCTACGCCTTCCTCGCTGCACTGCTCCATAGCCCGGAACAAGGACTCCAGCTGAGCATCCTGCGCTTCACGCAACTCCATCGTGTTGGAAAGCCGGGCATCGTGCAGCAAGCTGACCGCACACCTAGCTCCATCCGCCGCCTGAAACACCGACACCCAATAGGTCATCCACAGCATGATAAGTCTCCGCCTCAACAGAGCGCTCTTCTCTGCGCTCCGGGAATTCAACCATGCCGTGTAAACCTCCTGCAGCAGGCCATGCTGCACAGCATCCTCCCCGCGTATCAGCCCGATTCCCTGAGCACCTTGGCTGATATCTCGTGCAATGGATTCAGGGTCTGCGGATCGGCTCATGACTTTCAGTCTTCGGTTCCTGTCACTCCACCCCAGCAGTCGGGTCAAGGAAGGTCTGTCCGTGCCGCTATGCCGAATCCCGGAAACCCTGAGGGCTTCTTCAATATCCTCAGGCGATGCCAATAACAGCAATACCTCCTCATGGGTCACTCCTCCTGCCATTGCAAAATGCTTCAGCAGATCCGTCTCGGGAGAAATCTCGTTTGCCCCAATCTCTTCAACTCCGATGAACTCTTGATCTTCCAATCGACGCTCTCCCAATTCACTGCGTGCTCCCCATTGCCTTTCCGTCATGGTTATCCTTCTACTCCCTTTCACCTTGAATTGGATAAACGCCTCCTTACAGAATATTATGAAACAATTGGAAATATACAGCCCACGGAATAAACACCGGCTGAAAATAACAAGACGGAACAAACCAAGCACCCTGCTCTCCTTATACCGGATAACTGCGCGAGGGTACGGATGCCTTTCTGTTTATCCTCATTTCAAGAACTGAATAAAACCTATACAATGAAGGAATGAATCCATCCCGGAAAAAGGAGCGCAGAGCATGAGAACCGATTATGACCATTGGGAACCGATCAGCGTATCGGATGCCGTCAGAATTTTTGCTGAAATCCCTGCTCATTGGTATATCGCCGGAGGCTGGGCACTGGATTTATATTTGGGGGAGCAGACCAGGGAACACGGCGATATCGATATCCTGATCCTGCGCGAAGAGCAGGCCGCCATTTACGCAGCATTAGCCAAAGAATGGACACTGTACAAAGCGGATCAAGGGACCTTATCCCTCTGGGAGGAAGGCGAATATTTGCACTCGGTTGGCGATGTATGGGTAAGCCGGAATGACGAAGCCCCATTTTCATTCCAGATTATGCTGGTGGAGACCGAACAGGACAACTGGATTTATCGCAGAGAACCGTCCATTCGAAGACCACTCGAAGATATATCCTTAAAAACAGACCAAGGAATCCCCTATCTGAAACCGGAGATACAACTCCTGTATAAAGGGGGAAGCAAGAATATCCGTGAAAAAGACGAACGGGATTTCAGGAAGGTCCTGCCCTTCCTCGATCGACAGGCTGCAGGATGGCTTACCCAAGCGCTGCGGACGCAGTTTCCGTCAGGTCATCCATGGCTCGACAGCATTGATACAACCCCGTAGGCCTTGCGACAACAAAAAAAGAGCACCTTCCTCCATATACAGGAAAGTGCTCTGAGTTTATTTGAAATCCATCAGTCAGCCTTTACTCCTGACTTGCCGCGATGGCTTGACCCAGATCGTACAAGATATCATCGATAGACTCGGTCCCGATCGACAGACGCAGCAATTCCGGATTGACACCCGCCGTAAGCTGCTCATCTTCCGTCAGCTGCTGATGCGTTGTGCTGGCCGGATGAATGATCAGTGACTTGGAATCCCCGACGTTGGCCAAGTGAGAGAACAGCTTCACATTCTCGATCACCTTCTGACCTGCCGCTGCCCCGCCTTTGATACCGAAGGTCAGGATAGCGCCTTGTCCCTTCGGCAGGTACTTCTTCGCCAGCTCATGCGAAGGGTGACTCGGCAGCCCTGCATAGCTCACCCATTCCACCGCCTCGTGACTCTCCAAGTACTTGGCAACCTTCAGCGCATTCTCGCTATGGCGCTCCACCCGGAGATGCAGCGTTTCCAGTCCTTGCAGGAGCAGCCAGGAATTGAACGGGGACAGCGATGCGCCGATATCCCGCAGCAGCTGCACGCGCGCTTTAATGATATAAGCGATCGGGCCTACTGCCTCTGTATATACTACGCCGTGATAGCTTGGATCCGGCTGCGTCAATCCTGGGAACTTGTCATTAGCCGTCCAGTCGAATTTACCGCTATCGACAATAACCCCGCCGATGGAAGTGCCGTGGCCGCCGATGAATTTGGTCGCGGAATGAACGACGATATCCGCTCCATATTCAATCGGGCGCAGCAGATACGGGCTAGGGAACGTATTGTCAACGATAAGCGGAATGCCGCTCTCGTGCGCGATGGCCGCAACGGCTTCCACGTCCAGCACATTCCCCTGCGGATTGCCGATCGTTTCGGCAAACACAGCCTTCGTCTTGTCATTGATCGCTTTGCGGAAATTCTCAGGATCCGTGGAATCCACGAAATGCACCTTGATCCCCAGCTTCGCGAGCGTATTGGAAAATAAATTATAAGTACCGCCATACAAACTCGAGGAAGAAACAATTTCATCACCTGCGCCCGCAATGTTCAGAATGGAGAAGGTGATGGCTGCCTGCCCGGAAGATGTCGCCAGTGCGCCGGCACCGCCCTCGAGCGCTGCAATCCGCTTCTCAAACACATCCGTGGTCGGGTTCATAATACGCGTGTAGATGTTGCCGAATTCTTTAAGCGCAAACAGATTCGCCGCATGCTCACTGTCTTTGAACCCGTAGGAAGTCGTCTGATACAGAGGGACAGCGCGGGATAATGTGGTCGGATCAAGCTCCTGACCGGCATGAACCGCTAAGGTTTCAATGGAAAATTGGCGTTCTTCTGACATGGGTGTTTCCTCCCTTTTCTTCATATGGAAAGTATGATGATTTCATAATTTCTCCCATTCTCTCATACTTTCCCTCGTTTGAAAAGAGAGATAACCCACTAAATTTATCGGAATATTTATTATAAATTCTTCTGCACGCACCCGTAAGTCTCCCTTACTCCTTATCCTCCTTATACACTCTGCCCCATCCATATCCGGCTTCCGGGGACGTATCCTCCGGCATGCCCGGCAAGATTAAACCGCCGTCTATACGGAGGTTAATGCCGGTAATATAGGATGCTGCATCCGAGCAGAGCCAAGCAATCGCTTCCCCGATGTCCGACGGCGTGCCGAGCCTTCCCAGCGGGATTTTTCTGCCCAGCGGCTCGTCCTCTGCCGATTGGTCCGGCTTGTGAACGGTTGCCCCCGGTGCCACGCAGTTTACGCGGATGCCATGCGGAGCCCACTCGAGCGCCAACGATTGCGCGGCACGTATAAGCGCTGCCTTCATGCCGCCATATATGCTGTCCTTGGGATAGGCCCTCTCTCCCCGGGAGGACGTGATGAAGATGATATTGCCCGGAATTCCCTGGGCGATCATCTCCCGAACCGTATATTTGCTAAGCAGCATCGGCGCTCGAAAATCGAGATGAACCGTCATGTCCAGCGCGTCCTCTTCAATCTCCGTCAGCTCGTCATATAGGCCGATCCCCGCATTGTTCACCAACAGATCGATCCGGCCAAACTCCTCTATCGTCTTTCGTATCGTATTCTCCGCTTCGCTGCGAACGGTCAAATCGCTCTGAATAATAAGCGGCTCCTTGCCGTAGGTATGGCCGATGTCCTCCGCTACATCCACGATTCCTTCTTTGCTCGAATTGTAGGTCATCGCCAGCCGGTAGCCTTTTTCAGCCAGCACCTTGGCAATGCCTCGTCCGATTCCCGCGCCAGCGCCCGTTACCAGCGCCACCTTCTCCGTTCCCTGTTTACTTACGGTTCCCATGATTTCTCGCTCCCTTCCGAATTCATCCTTTCATGCCACAGTCGCCTGCCGCCGTTCAACGATGACGCGCACCGTGCCTACCCTTCCTTACCCTGTTCTGAAACGGATGATTGGCTTTCGATAGATAAAGTTGGATGATCGGGCGTTCATATGGTAAATATTTGAATCCATGCCGAGGTTTAATACGTAGTGTATGTTAATATGGCTTTCCATATACGATAAACCAAAGGAGCGTGTACGAATGAGTTCTGAGATGTGGATTATTGCGAGCGTTCTGGTCGCCGCATTCCTGATCATGATTCCCGTACAGTACCGGTATATTGCAGCGTTAAAGGAAGATCCCCGAAGGCAAGGTGTCGATCAGGAAACGTATTACAATAAGATGTCGTTTCAAGAAGAACAGCTCCACTACAATACGCAGGTCTTGTTTTTACCTTCCACCATGGTTGCTTCGTGGATATATAATTGGAGGCATAAGAGCGGAAAAATGACCAAGTAAGCGGCTTTAAACGGATGAAAACGCAAAAATCATCGCCCGAATGAAGGCGATGATTTTTCATGATCCAAGCTATACTCAGCCGCGTCTAGCTAAGGCGTTCATATGTAGGAAAAAGGTATCCTCCAGCGTAGGCGCCTTCTCCACAAATTCGGGACCCGGCTGCTTTTTCCCCATCAGCCTTACTCTCATGTGATGTTCCGTCATTTGAAAATGAATCAGCAGCTCCTGCGGTATCCGCTCGAAGGCTTCCAGATCGATCTCGCCTTCCCAGACGCTGGAGGCCACATTCAGCTTCCACTGGGTCGGTGAACCGATATACCGGATGCGACCGCGGTGTATCCATATCACGGTATCCGCCGCCTCTTCCCATTCGTTCAGCTCGTGGGCGGCCACGATCACCATTCTGCCCCTGGCGTACTTGGTCAGGTACGTGATAAGGAATTTGCGTTCCTCGGCGTCCATACCGTTTAACGGCTCATCGAGGAATAGAAAAGAAGGAGAAGCCAGCAGCGCCTGTACGACGGCAATGCGCCGCTGCACCCCTTGCGACAAATTCTTGACCTTGCTCTTGCGAAAAGGCTCCAGCCGAAAGTCCGCCATCAGCCTGTCAATGGCCTCCGGGTTATAGACGCCCTTTAATTCCGCCATATAGGTCAGCAGCTTGCCGACCTTCATATCTCCATACAGCTCGATATCCGCCGGAACATAACCGATTTGGCTGCGGATTAGCGGCAAATGATCCCCTGCCCTGCGCCCGCTGTACAAGATCTCGCCTGCATCGGGCGCCTGCAGCGTGGTCAGCAGCTCGATCAGGGTGGTTTTTCCGGCGCCGTTCGCCCCGACGATGAGGTTCAGGCCGGATTGAATCTCCGCTTTGTCGATTTCAAGCCGGTACGTACCCGCCTGTCGTTCCAGTCCTTCCAGCCTAATCATTGGCCATTCTCCAGGCTCCGTTCAGCTTCAAACTGCGTCCGTAGGAAGAGACGAGCAGAATCACTCCGATAACAAGCAATGCCATGTCCGTCATCATTTTACCGCTCATCGAAACGCCGTGATCCACGATTTGTCCTTGAATCACGATCCACATGCCGTAGACCAGGACGGCCGAGATCAGTGAGACGACCATGCCTTTGCGAAACAGCATATACATCGCAGCTCCTCCCGTCACCAGCAGAATCCCCATCCACTCCAGGATAAAGGGTCCGAATAAAAAGCGGGAGGTTTCCGCCTGGATGGATCGCAGCCCGAGCGCGAGGGTACTCAGCAAGGCCATTCCGATGACGATACCGGTCACTAGCAGCAGGCGGGTATACAACACAAGAGCCGGCGGGTATGGGGTCAAGGTCTCCACGGCCCGCATCCCTTTATCCCAGGTTCGGCTGCTGAACAGCATCGATACAATCAGCAGCAGCGGGGTAATCAACGGAAAAATGCCGCCGGGCAATCCGGCAAACTGATCCAATGGATACTCCGGATCGATCAGCAGAACCAACATGCAGAATACCGCGCCTGCCGTGAGCAGAATGGATCTTTGATTCAATCGGATCTGGCTCCGGAGAATCTGTTTTAATGAGGGCGGGTCGACCTGCGGATTAAAATCCAGCTTGGGGGACTCGGGCTCAATCCTGAGCTGATTGAACTCTCCCTGAAGAGACGCAATGAGCTGCGCCGTCTCATCCGGTGACGGCGATGGAAGAGCAGCGCGTCTAAGCGGGCCGCGAAGCTCGTCTTCGAGTCTTCTCAATTCATTATCGAATGGATGATCCATGGAGATACACCTCACTTTCTTTTACTTTGCTCTGCGAATCCGGCTCTTCCGACTTGGAGCGGTTCCGTACCTGTTCCTGGGGACTCCTCTCCCGCGTCCTTCGGGACGAATGAACGGGTACCAAATCGGAATGCTCCATGGACAATGTTTTCTTCAGCTTTCTCAAGCCGTTATATAAATGCGTTTTCACCGTGCTTAAGGGGAGGTCGACCAGGTCGGCGATTTCCTGCAGCTTCAGATCATGAAAGAATCGAAGAGATATGACTTCCTGTTGTATATCGGGCAGGCTCTCCAGAGATGCTGCAATCTCAAGCGAGGTTTCCTGCCTTTCCACGAGTTCCTCCGCGCCGGGTGCAGGGTCGTATGCATCCGGCATCTCCTCACCCGCCAGACCTTCCGACCTGTAGGATGCGCTTTTCCAATAATCCTTGCACATATTCAGAGCCACGCGATAAAGCCAGGAGCGAACATGTTCCAGCGTGCCGTGCTGCTTCAGATGCCGAATGAGCCGGATAAACGTTTCCTGAACGATATCCTGGGCTTTTTGCCTGTCGGCCAGCCTCTGGGTCGTATAACTGAGCAGCGGACCATGGTACCTCGTCACCAGCATTTCAAAAGCTTCCTGGTCGCCGGCAGCCATGCGTTCGGACAGCTGCTGATCGGAAATCATGCCTTCCCCCCCTTTCTATGTGCATTCTAATCTTCCCATTATATCTATTTCTCAATTATAACCGACCGTGTGCATGTGCATAGTCGTCATTATTTGACATTCAACATGGCATCCCATTTCTGCTGCCACTCTTTGTACGTAATCGGGCTCTCCGGATTTAAGTACGAATTCCGTTCGGTGCTCGGGAGCATCAGCCCTTGCTGGTAAAAATGAACCAGCAGCTCTTTGACCTGCTCCCCTCTGCCTTCTTCCAACGCCCTTCTGACTTGCTGAGCCATACTTATCCCTATTTTGTTTTGAGGATCATCGCCGTCCCCATTCCGGTAAAGGAGCTGCTGTACCGATCTAAGGCTTCCATAATCCTCTCTCAGCTGTTTATCGCTAAGCCCTTTCTCTTCCACATAATACACATACCAGAAAAGACTGCTGATCTTTCCGCGCACATCTCGTTCCGGATGTTCAAAATAATAATTAAGCCCATCCTGGTTGCCAAACAAAATCGAGTTCATCCATTCGCCCGACAAGTTTGAGTAGTTATATGTGTACTGGTTCGAGGACAGAATCAGACGATGGTCCACCCGGGGATAATCAAAACCTTGACCTAAATATAAGATCTTGTCGACGTTGCTGTTGAACGCGGGTACCCACTTGGAGAAATAGTCATATTTTTTTTGCATATCCCGCAGCATCATCACGGATGCCTTCTCCATATATGGCGTTGTCACGACGGTAATCGGGAGATCATTCCGGCGGATTTCCTTCCAGAAACGACCTCCGTACAGGGAGATGTTCTGCTCGATCCCCCTATCCTCAAACCGCTGGTAGCCGGGCCTCCGTTCCAGCTCCTGCATCCCCGTATACAAGGGAACCGGATAACCTTCCACCTCCAGCTTCATCTCACCGAAAGAATAACGCATCCGGCCGAATTCCCAGCCCAAATAAACATATTTCGGAGGACGGTCTTCGTTATCACTCTTTAAATATACATGCTGATAACCGGGAAGCGGATACCACGCGATAAATCCATCCAGTTTAACTTCGGGTCCCACACTGTAAACCGAAAATTCCTCACGGGAGTACCCGGCCATAAAGTCCATGACTTTGCCCCTATATTCCAGCTCGGCCTGAATGTCTCCTCCCTTGGCATCGCCGACCATCCTTACCGATAGCCGATCTCCCTGTCTGCGATAAGGAGCGTCAATACCTTGAAGTTGGACACGCTCAAGCTTGAACATCCGGTTCAGGGTTAACGGAAGCTGCCTCATGCCCGATAATTCGGAGGCGGGTATCGTTAGCTTTGCCATCACGCGAAGTTCATCGTTTGGCAGCCGCTTCAGTTTGATATCATAAGAAGAAACATGATAAAAGGATCCAGCTTCAGGATCATCGATATAAGAAACCGTAGGGTCTTCAAGCTTCGCATCAATTTGGGCATATCGTTCCGCCCATAGCGTGCCGTAAGGTACCGCTGCAGCTGCCGTCAATACGACAGCCCCGAGCACCGCGAGCCATCCCGCTTTCAGCAGCATCGTAGGGCGTTTGCGGTTTAACAAGAACAAACACACCGTTAGCAGCAGGAACGTGAAGGCAAGCACGAACCACCGGGAACTCATTAAATCTTCGCCAAACAGGTCGTACCCCCAATTCTCATATTCAAACCGATTGGATTGAAGGAAGAATTGATTGAGGTGAAACACTTGGGCCGGCATCCATCTTAATTCGCTGATAATATAAATTTCCATGAAAAACGTTCCGAACATCCATGCACAGAAACCAATCAAATAAACGATCCGATTCGGAATGCTTGCCCCGAGAAGCATGGCGAGCGCGAGTGTCACCATGTAGGAAACCTCATACTGGACAGCAAATTGCATGGTATGCATCATCGCAATATGACCGGCGATTCCTTGGCTAACCGACAGGATATAAAATATAACCGACGTCGACAATGTGAACAGGGAAAAGTACAACAAACTGACCACATATTTCGACGACAACAAGGTAAAGAAAGATACAGGCAAGCTGTGATTCCATTCAAAGGATCGACGGCGGACATCCCGGCGAATGGACAAGATGCCGATTAACATAGCCGGACCCAGGGTCATCGTATGACCCAGCATGTGGAAGGAATAAGCCGCCGTGTACAGATTATGGTTCGGCCCGTTGCCGCTCGCCGCCTGCAGCATCATAATGATGAACAGAATCGCATAGATGATCGGAAGCGAGGCAAACAAAGGGTTGCCGAACAAAAGCCGAAGCTCAAGAAGACTGTGCCTCCACCATTTATGCATGGCGATCCCTCCGCAGCAGGCTTAGATACCCATCCTCCAGGGTCGGATCCGCGGGAAACGCCCCTGCAACCGGAGCCGCTTGACCGATAAACCGGCAGAGGACGCCTTCCGGAACGGTTCGGGTAGACACGACGGACATGGGATCAATCAAGGCAAATTCGTCCGGGCTCATCACCGCTTCCCATACTTGGCCCTTCCCGCAAGCCTGCAGTTCAGTCAGGCTGCCGTTCATGGCCAATCTCCCCTTGTTCATGACTGCGATACGCCGGCAGTTGCTTTCGATATCGGCGACGATATGGGTGGATAGCAGGACCGTCCGGTCGATGCTAAAGCGGGTTAACACATTCCGGAACCTGACACGCTCCTGGGGATCCAGCCCGGATGTCGGTTCGTCAACGATCAAGATATCAGGCGATCCCAATAATGCTTGGGCAATACCCAGCCTCTGCTTCATTCCCCCGGAATAAGTGCGAACTTTTTTATCAGCCTTTCCCTGGAGATTCACCATCTCGAGCAGCCTGGAGATTTCCTTCTGCCTGGCACTCCGTTCCGTGATCCCTTTCATAGCCGCCACATAATCCAGATAATCCCGGCCGGTCAGCTGCGGATAAATGTGAAAATGCTGCGGCAAATACCCGATCATCTGCCGGATCTCCTCCGGCCGTCCAATCGATATCCCGTTCACTCTCACCTGCCCGGAGGTCGGCGTCAATAAGGTTGCCAGAATGCGCATCAGCGTGGTTTTGCCGGCGCCGTTGGGGCCTAGCAGACCCGTCATACCTTTATCCAATTGTAGAGAAACATCCAAGAGCGCCCAAGCGCCCTTGCGATAGGTTTTTGATAGATGCTCAATGGTAATCATTCTAGAATCCTTTCACCATTAACGATTATGGCATAAGCCGCGCGGTTTACGTTACTTGGAACGAACCATCGTCTCAAAAAGTTTGGCATTTCCAATCTTTTGACGCCAATTCATATATAAGGTACAAAAAAGCCCGTGATCCTTAAAGCGGATTGCGGGCATGATCTATATTCACCTGACGTCAGGCTCTTATTCAGTTATTATAACATGCAAAGATGGGGTTCATCCGTAAACCTTCAGGCCGTAAATATTTCATGTCCCAAAAAATTAACGGGATGGATCATTCACAGGCTTATTTCACCGATCGTTACCGATGAGCCTCATATTGGTTGGCACGACTGATCGCCTGGATCGATTGGATGTCCTGCGGCGATAACTCTTCCTTATTTCCCGCCGCCAAGTTATGCCGCAGCTGTTCAAGCGAGCTTGCACCAGGGATGGTGCAGGCAACTGCGGCATGGGCCAAAGCATATCGAATAGCCAGATGGGATAGATCCGTGTCACCGCCAACCTCTTCAAGCTCCTTGAGTACATCAAGCAGCTCATTTTTGCTGTAATCCAGATAGCCCTTCTCGGCTTTGGCTTGCCCACGGTCCGACAATATGCCGCGGGCAACGGGTCCCCGTGCAATGACGGATATTCCGTTCTCGGCAAGCAGATCGAGCACCGCTTCCTCCGGTCGCCGGTCCAGAATGCTGTACTGGCTCATGACGCTGACGATATTGGATTTCGCAACATACTCGCGGATGACGTTCGGCCGGATGGACGAAATGCCATAGTATCGAATCCACCCTTCCCGCTTCAGCTCTTCAAAAGCTTCAATCGTCTCGTCAATAGGATCATCTAACGTCCCCCCATGAAGCTGATACAGATCGATATAATCCGTACCCAATCTGCGGAGGCTGTCCTTAACGGCGGATTTGATGTATTGCTTGGAAGGATCCCATACCCAGCCATCCTGTCCCGGTACACGACGGTTGCCGACTTTGGTAGCGATGATCACATCCTCGCGCCGGCCTTGAACCGCTTGGCCTACCAGTTCCTCGTTACGGCCTTCGTCGTACAGATCCGCTGTGTCCAGAAAATTCACGCCCCGGTCCAGCGCTTCATGGATAAGCTTCACGGCTTGTCCCTTATCCGTACCCAGTGACATACAGCCCAGCCCGATTTCGCTTACATACAATTCCGAAGATCCCAGCTGATTGGTTCTCATGCTTGATCCCCTCCTCTTCCCTATAATGAATAAGGTTCTACTTCTTTACTTACCCTAAAATATCGATCCAGATCTTCAAGGCCGTAACCGCAATGAGAAGTGCCAAGGCGTATCGCAGCAGTCGGACGTTCATCTTGCGACTGATGATGGCGCCGATGGGGGCACCCATCAAGCTTCCGGCGACCGCGAACAAGGACGGCCAGATCGGAATGTCGCCAGAGGCGATTTTGCCGACAACGCCCCCGACCGCGGACAGAAAGACGATCGCGAGTGATGATGCGATGGTGATCCGCGTCGGTATCTTAAGGATCGTCAGCATGATGGGGATCAGGATAAAGGCGCCTCCAGCGCCGACAATCCCCGCAATACCGCCAACGATAAAGGCGGCTCCCATTGCAATCCCCGAGTGATAAGTCACCTCGCTAACCGACCTGTTTTCCATGGTTGCCCGGGTCGGCACAATCATCAATAACACAGCGATAACCGCCAGAAAACCGTAGATCACGTTAATCGTACCGCTGGTCATCAGCATCGAGGACAGACTCCCGATCAAACTGCCAACCAGGGTGCTGATCCCCATCTGAATGACCAATGGCTTGTGAAAGTACGACTCACCGCCGCGCGAACTCATCCGGTTGGTGATCATGCCTGACAATGAGGCGAAAAATACCTGCAGCATGCTGATGGACGCCACTTCCTTGGAGGTAAAGGCCTCCAGTCCAAACCAGGAAGGAACGTATAGCAGCAAGGGAAAGTTAATGATCGCTCCGCCAATTCCCAGCAGTCCTGAGAAAAAAGAACCGATGATACCTATAAAGATCATGACTACAAGCTGCACTATCAAGGTGATCGATCTCCAATTCAATTTAATATCGTAACGGCGCACATTGCTATTGAATGTGCCCCGTTGTTGATTTATAATAAACCCAAGTATTTATATCGGAAATAAAGGAGGTGTGTGGTGGCCATGTTGAATAAGCTGAAATTCCTTTTTCAGGACCGTTGCCCTGACTGCGAGCAGAAGCTGATTTCCAGGCAGGAAGACATGGCTACGATCAAGCATTGCCCGGATCACCACTACACCGAAGAAATATATAATCAGCTGGGAGTTACGATTGTTTATCATCCCAGCAAAGATAACAGTTAAACTTGGTTAACTCTTGTTAGCAATTATGCGCAGAAGTCTTTTGCACTTTATTCCGTTCCCTCTGCCCATTCCCGTCCGGCCAGCCTGACGAGAAGCAGAACCGCGATCTCGGCAATCATCACAACGAGCGAGCATACAAAAATCACAGGGATCATATCGCCTGAATCCAGATTTAAGATGAACGGGTAGGCGATAAGCCATAGCAGCTGCGCTGCCATAAACAAGTGCCCCCGGAAGCGCGCCTTATGATCCAATCCGGATTCGGCGTCTGTGAAATTGGCTTGGATGCCTCGGCAGATTCCGAAAATCAATACCATATGCAAGCAGACGGCAGGCAGTTGAATCAGCTGCCCCTTCACCGATTGCATAGGCAGGCTCCCCCCCACCTCAGGAAACCAGAATAATGAAAGAACCGACCAGATCAGCAGCAGCCAGGCTGACAGATGCCCTGCCCTAAAATATCCGTTTAATGCCTGAAGCCGCCATAATCCCGAAGCCATCAGCAGGTATCCCAGCATGTCCGGTAATACATCCACAAATTCGATCTTAAGGTCGACCAGTACAAAGAGCAGCCCCCACACGATGCGATAACAAGCGCTCCTCATGACCCCTTCCTGCTTTCCCGGACAAATTTCGTCATTTCTTGTTCCGTCGGACTTGGTTGATAAGGAATCAGCGTGTCTTCATACCATCTCCGCCCGCGTTCCTCTATAAAGGTGCTTCTCAATATCAACTGATATACCTGCATACTCTTCTTAAGCGATGGCATATCAAATTGATGGCTGATTCTAATGGAATCCCCTTTATTAATCTTAAGTGGAAGCTGAATCTCGTCGATAGGTTCACCTCTTAACTCGATGTGCGCTTCCGAAGGCTGCGACTGGTAACTAGTACCCGGTATTAGTCCGGAAATGTCGGCATGGATTCGAAGATCCCCTCCGTCTGCGATATCCAGCAATTTAGAAGAGAACGCCGTTAATTGAAGGTTCCGCTTCACGACGGCAGATTCGTAGCCCGAGTTATCGGAAGAGGATCCGCCGGACGTCCACGATATCGGATGTTGTTCTTCCTGATCATATACGCCGGGCCATATGTAAATCTCCCCGATATCCACTTGTTCCGAGGTTCCATCGGAATATAGGGCGGTAATCTCTCGAACGAGAACCGGTTCCTTTAGCTGCTCTTCTTCTGGCGCTTCTTCCTCAGGAGCGGGTTTATTTAAGTTCACCATCATTTTGCCTAAGTATTGCCTCTGATACTCTGCATACTTGGGGTATGGCGTTACGATCTGTTCGGGATAACCTTCGATCCGGATGGAGCTTAACGTCTTATCTGCCCGTTTGTCCTCTACGTAATACAAGTCAAATACGCGGCCTCCCCCTTCCCTTGTTTCCACATGATGCTCAAGGAATACGGTTCTTCCCAGTTGGTTGGCTTCATAATACCAGACATTCCCGACCCAGCTGCAGGCTACGAACAGGATGGCGAGAACGTAATACCATTTCTTGCTCATGGCCCCTCCTTATGTATCATGCGATTGTTCCATATTATTTAACTATATTAACACGTAAATAGATGAAGAGGGTTTGATTAGCGTTAATTTTTCATATGCTTCTGGCGGAGGAAGCCCATGAATTTGAAATAAGGTTACGCCATCATGGACAGACTATTTGAAGCCACCCTAAAATCAAGGAAGGTGTTCATGATGAATCCATCGATCGAAGAGGTCACCCGTTGGCTTCAATCCAAAAGCAATCACACTCTGCACATATCCAAGCAAGAAGAAAAGGATCAGGATCAGATTAAAATACAGCTGGAGCGTTTTGAACACCAGCAGCATCAAGAGCAGTCCATCGACGGTTATGGAGACCGCCATGCGCTCCTGCTGCACGGCCCCGGCGTTGTCATCACGGCCGGCCATGAAGCGCCGCTGCCAAGCGATGCCTTCGTCATTGGACTGGACGGGTTAACGGCTGCGGACATCCAGGACCATCAAGTGGTGCTCACTACGGATCGGAGTACCTATTCCATCACGACAACCTAAGGAGCAGCCGGAATGAAACAGCAAGAACCGCCAGAGTTGTACAGCTCTGACGGTTCTTTTGGCTTTATTCGCTTTATGCTGGATCTATATTGTACATAACGCTTGCGCTCGGGGCACAGTTGATCCCCCTTTGCTTGAGTCAACAGCTTACACTCGCTCGAATCTCCACATAAAGCTCTGGAAATCGCCATGCATCGCGGGAATGGCCAATCCGGCGTTTATCAGTCGGTCTCCGCCGTAGATGTTCCCATCCTCCACGCACCGATAATCCCCTTCCGGATCCAGCCCTGCCGTGCGCAGCCACACAATCGGTTCATTCGCCTCGCTTAAGATGCGGAAGTAATACAGCACTGCTTCCGAGCGATCCTCGGAGACGATGGTCCAGGCTGCTTCGTTCCCTTCGAACGGATTCCGAAGGCGATAGAAATCCCCGAACTGCACCAGATGCCGAATCTCCTTGTACAGTTTCACCTGCTCGCGGACCTCTTCCTTTTCCTGCTCACTGAAGGCCGTCAGGTCAAGCTCATATCCGAAATTGCCCGACATCGCTGCATGGCCTCTCGTACGCAGCGAAGTATTCCGAAACACCTGATGATTCGGAACGGCGGACACATGGGCTCCCATGGAGCTAAGAGGATACACAAGGCTCGTTCCGTATTGAATCTTCAATCGGCTGACGGCATCGGAGTTATCGCTTGTCCACGTCTGCGGCATGTAATACAGCATCCCCGGATCATAACGTCCGCCACCGCCGGAGCAGCTCTCAAACAAAATATGCGGGAACTCGGTCGTCAGCTGCTCCATCACCCGATACAACCCCAGCATATAACGATGGGCCGTTTCCCGCTGGCGCTCAGGCGGCAGCGCAGCCGACCCGATCTCCGTCATATTCCGGTTCATGTCCCATTTCACATAGGTAATCGGCGCACTTTGCAGGATGCTCCGAAGCATATCGGCCACCGCATCGCCTACTTCCTCACGGGAGAAGTCCAGGATCAGCTGCTGTCTTCCTTCCGTTCGCCGGCGTCCCTCCACATGCAGGCACCAGTCCGGATGCTGACGGTACAGATCGCTGTCCGGCGAAATCATCTCCGGCTCAAACCACAAGCCGAACTGCATATCCAGATTGCGGACCCGCTTCACGAGATCCTCAAGGCCCTCCGGCAGCTTGTTTTTGTCAACGACCCAATCCCCAAGGGAAGTCGTATCATCATTTCGCTTGCCGAACCATCCGTCATCCAGCACGAACAGCTCGATACCGAGATCCCTTCCGGCGCTGGCGATCTGCTCGATTTTATCCGCATTAAAGTTAAAGTAGGTCGCTTCCCAGTTGTTAACCAGCACCGGGCGCGTAGCATCCCGGAATTGCCCCCGGCTCAGCCTTGTACGGTACATCTTATGATAGCGTCTGGACATGCCGCCGAGGCCCTCTGCCGAGAAGACCATTACCGCTTCCGGCGTCTGGAACGACTGTCCCGGCTCCAGCATCCAGGAAAAATCGAATGGATTCAATCCCATCGTGACCCGGGCTGTTTCGTATTGATCCACCTCAACCTGCGCGGAGAAGCTGCCGCTGTATACAAGGCTGAAGCCGTACACCTCACCATGCTCTTCGCCGGCGCCTTCGGACAGCAGCGCAAGGAACGGATTATGGTTATGGCTGCTTGACCCCCTGCGGCTCTCAATTCCCTGCATGCCGGGAGATAATCTTCTGCGCTGCACATGGCGCTCTCTCGCCCATGCCCCATGAAGATGCAAAAGATCATAACGGCTATGATTCATATCCACGCTGGCGCTCATGGCCCGCAGCAGGGTGATGTTCTCCTTGCTGTCATTACGGAAGGACACGGAACGCGTGATGGCGTCGAACGCATGCATGACCGTATAAGACAAATAAATCGTCAAGCCGCTTGCCCGATCAAGCAGTTCCAACTCCAGCGTATCCGCCTCGGCATCCTGTTCCGTGTATACGGCAGGCAAGCCTTCCAGCTTCGGTTTGCCGCTGTATATCCGGTGACGGACATATTCAGCTTCGGTGACCGTAGTCCCGTTAGCCAGCTGTACCTGATACGCAGGCTGCCGGAAATCGCCGCTGCCGTAGCCCGGATATTCCTGAGGCAAGCTGTCCAGGGAAAAGGAAGCGTCCTCGCGAAACGGCGTGGGCGAAAAGGATGCTCTTCCCCGGCGCTCCAGTAAATTGCCGACGCGGTTATCGCGAATCCGGCGCCCCCAATAGGCATGCGCCGGATAAACGCCCCGCACAAGCTCAATCACGTAACTTGACCGATCGCTTTGGAGATGGAACACTCCCAGATCTTCATGAAAATGTATACTCACTGCTTTTTGCCCCCTAACAAGGTCCGAGTTAAATCTCCATGGTCCTTCTTAAGACCTTACGGCGGCCGTCCTTTCCAGAATCATGACGTCCCTTCCCGGAATCGTAACATGGCCTGAAATCTGCCGGCTGCCCAGGAGATCGAATTGATTGGCAGAACCTGCATCAAACGTCATCTCTTCGGCATTGTGGTTCATGATGAACAAGTAGGAGTTCCCCTCCTTCACCCGCTCTACCACCTCTACTCCGGCTGGTGTTTCAAGCAGCGGCTTCACGCCCTGTTCTTCGCACAGATTGGCGAGAAATCCCTGCAGGAACTGCGAATCCGGACTGCTCGCCACATAATAGGCCTGACCTTCGCCAAAGACATTCTTCGTGAGAACAGGCGTGCCTTTATAGAAGTCGGATCCGTACTCCGCCAGAACCTCCGCTGTCTCCGCATGGATGATGTCACACAAAATTCCACATGGATAACTTCCACGCAGCGACCCCCAATCCTGCTTCATGTTGATCTGATTTTGCTGTCCGGGAAGCAGGGCATCGATCTCCTCGGCCCAGATGCCAGTCACCTTGCGCAGCTCGCCGGGATGACCTCCCAGGGTCACCAGATCGTTCTCATTGACGATGCCGCTGAAGAAGGTCGTCACAAAGGTTCCGCCCCTGGACACAAACCGCTCTACTCGCTGGGCAACGCCAGGCTTAACCATATACATCACCGGGGCAATCACCACATCGTACTTGCTCAAGTCCTCCTCAACGCTGATGATATCCGTCTGGATATTCAGCTGGTACAGCGCATCATAATACTTATGAACCTCATCCACGTAATTCAGCGCTTTGGAAGGTCCGCTTGACAGTTCTAGCGCCCAACGATTCTCCCAATCATACATAATCGCTACCTTGGCGTCCGAACGGGAATCGAGCAGCTTGTCTCCGATCTGCAGCAGCTCTTGCCCCAGCTCCGCGCATTCCCGGAAGACCCGGGTATGCTCATGTCCCACATGCTCGATCAATGCGCCATGGAATTTCTCGCATGCCCCGACGGAACGGCGGAGCTGGAAGAACATGACCGTATCCGCGCCATGCGCTACGGCCTGATAACTCCACAGCCTCATTACGCCGGGACGCTTAGCGGAATTGTAGGGCGACCAGTTCTGAACGCTCGGAGTCTGCTCCATCAGCATGAACGGCTGTCCGCTTTTCAGCCCGCGCATCAGATTATGCGACATCGCCGTAAAGCTTACCGGCGTATCGATCGCGGGATAGTTGTCCCAGGATACCACATCCATGTGCTTCGCCCACTCGAAGTAATCCAGCTCCGGATAAAATCCCATCAGATTGGTCGTGACCGGAATATCCGGCGTAATTTTCTTCAGCTCATCTCTTTCCAGTCGGTAACATTGCAGCAAGCTGTCGGACTGGAAACGGCGGTAATCCAGCGATATCCCTTGGAAGAAGGTTCGGTTTCCGCCGAATTCCTCGCTGAGCGCATTCGGTACCACAATCTCGTCCCACTCGTAAAAGGTATGGCCCCAGAAGCCGGTATTCCATGCGGCATTCAGCTTGTCGAGCGACCCGTAGCGCTCCTTCAGCCAGACGCGGAACTGTAACTCACAGTTGTCGCAATAACAATACCCGCCGTACTCATTCGAGACGTGCCAGATGACCAGTGCCGGATGATCCTTGTAACGCTCAGCCAGCTTACGCGCCATCAGCACCGAATATTTGCGATATGTCGGGCTGTTCGGACATGAATTATGGCGACCGCCGAATTTGCGTTTGCGCCCATCGTAGTCAACACGCAGGATGTCCGGGCATTTCTTGGCCATCCAGGCCGGATGCGCCCCCGTGCTTGTTGCCAAGCAGACATGAACCTGCTCCTCTGCCAAGCGGTCCATAATTTCATCAAGCCACGTGAAATCGTAGCTGTCCTCATCGCGCTGCGTTTTAGCCCAGGAGAATACATTGAGGGTCGCCACGTCAACACCGGCCAGCTCGAACATCCGCAGGTCCTCTTCCATCGTTGCCTTATCCCATTGCTCGGGGTTATAGTCCCCGCCATACCATATTTTGGGTAAACGTTGATTAATCATCAAATTGCCTCCTTCATCCTTCTTCTAGCTAGGAAAATCGTAACTATCGTAATTTGAATCTTAAAGAAAAGAGGCACCATCCCAAGTCTTGTCGGACAGGGATCATACCTCTTATGATGATTCGCTAACTTGGATTAGAGTGCTGCTCCTTACTTTTTCAGACTATCCCAGGATGTCTGCATATCCTCAAGCATCTTGTTCGCATCGGATTTGCCGGCGAAGAAGGCCTGCATCGCACCGGAGAATTCCTGTGCTACACCGTCAGGGAACTTCGCGGATTGTCTTGGCAGTACTTTTCCAGCCTGCACATACTCCCACACAGCCGAGCCCAAGTCACCCATATCCTCAGGCGTTGCTTCGATGGTCTTCAAGGCCGGAATGAATTTGAATTTTTTGACGATGTATTCTTTACCGATATCGGATGTAACAAACCAGTTCAGGAAAATCTTTGCTTCTTCCTTCGACGCGGAATCCTTGTTGATGACCAAGTTTGCAGGTACGCCTACGTTCAGCTTGTCATTCAGCTCCGCATTGTCGCCAAGCGGCATCGGCAGGTAGCCAAGATTCAGGTCCGGATTGATGGCATCAATCTCGGTCTGGGCCCAGTTGCCGTTCTGCATCATGGCTGCTTTGCCGGTAGCCAGCAGGGAGATGGCCGTATTGTAATCGGTGGTCAGCGGGTTTTTGTTCCCGTGATCCAATGTCAGCTGCATCAGCTTGGCCCACTCTTCGAACTTCGCATTGCCCGCGAATTTTTGCGTGCCGTCGTTCAAGCCCTGGATAAAGGCATTCGGATCCTCCTGCTGGGCAAACGCCGGGTTAATGCCTTGGTTACCGATCAACCACCATTCCTGATAAGCGTTAGCAAAAGGGGTTATGCCTGCCGCTTCCAGCTTCTTCGCGGCATCTTCCAGTTGGGCATAGGTTTTAGGAAGCTCGGTAATGCCCGCCTGCTCAAACAAATCTTTATTGTAGATGTAACCCCATCCTTCAAGGTTCATCGGCATACCGTATACTTTACCGTCTTTGGTCATCGGCTCTTTCGCCATGTCCACCAGATCGTTCACCCAAGGCTGATCGGACAGATCCTCCAGGCGGTCAATCCACATCTCCATCTCGGCGTCGCCGCCATTGGAGAAAATATCTGGCGCATCGTTGGATGCAAATTTCGTTTTCAGAGCAGCACCATAGTCTGCACCGCCGCCCACGGTTTGAATATCCAGCTTGATGTTCGGATACTCCTTCTCGAATTCAACCTTGAGTTCATTCAAGCCGTCTACGATCTCGGTTTTGAATTGAAAAATCTTAACGGTCTTCACTTCGCCGGAAGCTCCATCCGAGCTTCCGCCCTGGCCTTCCTCCGACTTGCCGCCGCAGGCCGCAAGCAGCAGCGAGAAAGCCAGCAGCATCACGAGTGATAATTTCATTTTGTTCATCTTTACTACCCCCTAGAATTGTTTATATATAAAGATGGAATAACCGATTTGGGAGAAGCCGGGCTGCCTTTACCCCTTAACGGAGCCGGCAGCAACGCCTTCAACAATGTACTTCTGTAACGACAGGAAGAAGATGATGATCGGCGTAATGCCCAGCACGAGCGCCGGCAGCGCCATATCCCATTGCTTCGAATACTGCCCGAAGAAGGCAAAGGTCGCAAGCGGAATCGTCCGCAGTTCCGGACTTTGCAGAATCAAGGACGGCAGCAGGTAGTCGTTCCATACCCACAGACAGTTCAAGATGATGACCGTCACCATCATAGGTTTCAGCATCGGCAAAACGATCCGGGCAAATACTCTGAACGGAGAAGCTCCGTCGACCGTGGCGGCCTCTTCGATTTCAAGCGGAATGCCTTTCACGAATCCGTGGAACAGGAATACCGACAACGGGATGCCGAGTCCCAGATAACTGAGAATCAAGCCCACGATGCTGTTGTTAACGCCCAGGAAGTTAATGACCTGCAGCAATGGAATCATAATGGATTGGAACGGAATGACCATGGCCGATACGAACAGCATGAACACGATTTGATTGAATCTCGTATTGGACCGAACCATTCGGTAAGCCGCCATCGCACTCAGCATGGCGATGATTAAATTACTGATAACCGTGATGATGACGGAATTCGCGAATGCTTCCGGGAAGCGGGTCATTTCCCAAGCCTTGCTGTAGTTGTCAAAATGAAAGGCGGTTGGCCAGTTGGCCGCGTCGACCATAATATCGCCCAGCGATTTGACCGAGTTCACCAGCAGGAAGTAAAAGGGCGCCAGGAAGATCAGCGCTATAATGACCATCACAATCTGCAATACGATCGTGGAAGCCGACATAGGAGGTTTCTTCGATCTCATTTAAGCTTCAACCTCCTTCTGCTTCGTTAATCGGACTTGAATGAGCGTGATGACGGCAACGACCAGGAAGAAGATCAGGGACTTGGCCGTCCCGAGTCCATACCGGTTGTTCAGGAATGCCTCATTGTACACGTTCATGGCCAGTGATTCCGTGGAGCGGTATGGCCCGCCCTTCGTGAGGGACAGGTTCAGGTCGAACATTTTGAAGGACCAGGATATTGCCAGGAATAAACATACGGTGACCGCCGGCATGATGAGTGGAACGATGATGCTCTTAAGCACTTGAAACCGGTTCGCTCCATCAATCTCGGCAGCTTCCATGACTTCCTTGGACACATTCGTAATGGACGCGATGTAGATGACCATCAGATAGCCTGACGATTGCCATACAAAGACCATGACAATGCCCCAGAAGCCGGTCACTTCGTCTCCCAGCCACGGAAGATTAAAGAACGGAATCCCCGTAGCTTCGCCAACGGTGGCAAAGCCCTTTATGAAGATGAACTGCCAGATGAAGCCCAGCAGCAATCCTCCGATCACGTTCGGCATGAAGAAAATCGTCCGCAGCCAGTTGCGCGCCCTAATATTTTTCGTTAAGAAGTAGGCCAGGAAAAAACCGACCAGATTCGTTAGAAGCACGCCAACGATCGTAAACTTGGTGGTAAACCAGAAGGACTGTGCGAATGCGCTGTCATTTGTGAAAATCTGTTTGAAATTGTCCAGCCCGACCCATTCGACATTCCCCGAGACACCATTCCAGTTGGTAAACGAGTAATACATCCCCATCACAAATGGGATAATGATCGTAATACCGAAAAACAGCAGCGCGGGTCCGATATAAACCAACTGCTGCGTCAAGGCAGCCGTTCTCTTGCTGTTCATGTAAATCCCCCTCCGCTTGTCCTATCGTTTCTCTATCCATTTCTCTATGATTTAATTATGCTAAGATGAAGACCCTGGGACTACCACAGGATGTGAACTAAATGGTATAGAAAATTGATCGGCGGTGAATTTATTGAACTGGAATTGGAACAGCATTCGCACAAAATTGATTACCTTTATGATCATGGCCACCATCATTCCGACCACCATCTCCATGATCATCAGCTATGTCATGACCACCAACTCGCTCAAGGAACGGGCCGTTGTTGAAAATATGAACCTTCTCTATCAGGGACGGTTGAATTTGGAGAGCTATTTGGAAGACATGAACCGTAATTCCCTTACGGTTTATTCGGATCCGGATTTTTTCCGCAGCCTTTATTATAGTCATGAGAACATCAATGCCAGCGGCAGGCAGTCCGCCACGCTGCAGTCCATTCAAAAAGCCATCAGCGGCTCCAGACAGGTCTATCTTTATGTCGACGGCAAAAGAGAGGCCACATTGTTCGCCCAGGATATCGCCAGAAAAACAAGTGACGTCAACCTCTATCCCGAAATTCCCGATCTTAGTACCGATACGGTGGTCTTGCAGCCGCCCCATCCCCTGCACACGTATGGCTTTCAGTTAGCTTATCCCTACGAGGCCGATAAACAAGTATTCACGATGTACCGGGTCATAGAACGCGTCCCTTCTACCGAGCGATTAGGCATTCTCGCCATCGATATGGATATGAACTTCCTGAGCCGGATCAGCAATCAGCTGTTCCAGCCCGAACATGAGCAGCTGTATATTACGAATGAAGCCGGTTATATCATGTATGCCGGCCATGACGAGAGGCTTGGACAGCAGCTTCAAACGGAATGGTACGACACCATCAAGCAGTCCGGCAAGAAGGAAGGCCATTTCGAGTATAACAACAAAATCTATCTGTATAACAATATCAAAACATCGATCAGCGACTGGACGATGATTAAGGAGATTCCTTCCTCCTATATTCTGAGCAGCGCGGACAAAGCAGCCTTCGTCAATATTTTGCTGATCGGCGTGTCCCTTATTCTCATCATCGCCGCCACGATCTGGATTTCGGTCTATATCACGGCGCCGATCCGGGAATTGGTGGGCCTTATGAGCCAAGTCAAAAGCGGACGAATGACTGTGGATATCTCCTCTAACCGCAAAGACGAAATCGGAACCCTTCACCGCAGGTTTGGCAGCATGATGGATACGATCAACAACCTCATCTTGCAGGAATACAAGCTGAAGCTGGCGAACCGGACCAACCAGCTCCGGGCGCTGCAGGCTCAGGTGAACCCGCATTTTATGAACAATGCGCTGCAAACCATCGGCACCCTTGCGCTAGAGCATGGCATGAAGAGGATTTACTCCCTGATCTCCGCTCTTGCCCGGATGATGAGATACAGCATGTACAATACGGACAAGCCGGTCACCTTGGCTACGGAGCTCGATCATATCAAGGATTACGCTGAGCTGCAGAAGGAACGATTTGAGAATCAGTTCGACTTCCGTTACGATGTGGATGAGTCGACTTTGCAGGTGTTGATCCCGAAAATGCTGGTTCAGCCGCTGATCGAGAACTTTTTCAAGCATGGCATGAACCCCTTGGCGGAAAACAATTACATCGCGCTAAAAAGTAAGCGCCTGTCGGCCTCCATCGTGCAGATCACGGTTGAGGACAACGGAAACGGAATGCAGGATGAGCCCTTTCAAACTATGCAGGAGCATTTGCTTCGGATGGAAGAGATGGATCTGGAACAGCTTCAGGTTCTTTCCGAAATGGACACGGAAGACAGCAGCGGGATCGGACTTATCAACATCATGACAAGGCTGAGACTGTATTATCGCGGAAAATCCAAGTTCAGCATCGAAAACAACAAGCCGCATGGCTTTCGAGTTGTACTGACTATAAATGTGGAAGGTGAAACGGATGAAGGCATTGATCGTGGATGACGAGTCACGCGTGCGTAAAGCCATACGACTGCTGGTCCAATGGGAGACGCACGGGATTACCGATATTGAGGAAGCCGCCAATGGCCTTGAGGCGATGGAGCTGATTCCGGCGTTCCGACCGAGCCTCGTGCTCATGGATATGCTGATGCCGCTCAAAAACGGCGTGGATCTCATGGAATGGATTCATAAAAATTACCCGGATATCAAATTCATTGTTATCAGCGGGCATGACGACTTCGAATTCGTACGCAACACCATCTGGTACAGCGGCACGGATTATATCCTGAAGCCCATTGAGGAAGCCGTTATCAACCAAGCGGTAGCCAAGGCGACGGCCGCCTGGAAAGCCGAGGAACGGGAGCGCCTTGCGGCGCGGCAGCAGCATGTTCAGGTGAACGAGTACCGGCCGGTCTATTCCGAGAAGCTGTTATCCAGCCTTATCGATGACAAAAGCGCCCATTCCCAGGTGGTCCATCGCCTCAAGGATGAAGGCATCGTACCGGAGCATGCGCAGACGATACGACTGGCCGTCATGCAAATGGACAAGTCAGACCACGCGCTTTATAGCCGCTTTGGCCATCATCAGGATTTGCTCATGTTTGCCCTGCTCAATATTTGCAATGAATTTCTGCAAAAGGACCGGATCGGGATCGCCTTCCGTCACTTTGGTTCACCTCACCAACTGGTTATTTTGCTGTGGGATCAACTTGCCACACTTGCCACGCTGCTACAAGAGATCAATAACGGGATGCACCGCACCTTGTCGCGCCACATGCATTTTGGCGTGAGTCCCGACGGTCAATACCCGGCAGACATTCCGGAATTGTATGCCCGAAGCTCGTCTGCCCTGCATCAGCGCGATTTATTGGTGCTTAATCACTTTATCCATGATACAGAGGAGCAGCGCCGATCGGGTGTTGACCATCATAAAGGCGTGCAATTCAGCGGGTATGAGGATCCCTGGAAGCTCGCCATACTTAGCGGCCAGCCCGCTCCCATAACCGAAGCCGTAGAGTCATTCATCGCAGCTATTCGGAAAAGCGGCGTTCTCACGCCGGAGCTTCTGGAGCGTTGGGACCGCGATATCGAAAGATTCGCCAATCACGTCATTCATGAAACCGCTAACCCGTCGTCTGAGGCTTTGTTGAAATTGTACAAAGAGGAAAGCGCCACCATCGAGCGGCCAAGCCCGGACAAGTATGTGTGCTCGCTGTCCGAGTGGCAGCAGTATTGGATTGAATTAATGAGCCTGCTGGCCTCGGCTGTCCAGTCTCAGAAGCAAACGGGTCAGGACCTGATCCATGACATTACGGCGTTTATCGAGCAAAATTATCAGAACGACGTGTCGCTGTATGATATTGCAAACCGATTTCACGTAAGCCGTGAGTACATTTCGCGCAAATTTAAGCAAAGGCACGGCATTAACATCCCGGAACATCTGAACCGCATCCGCATCTCCAAGGCCAAAATCCTGCTGCAAAATCCGGGCTTGAAAATGGCAGCGATTTCCGAAATGGTCGGCTTCAAGAACGAGAAATATTTCAGTCTTGTCTTTAAGAAGCAAGAGGGCATTTCGCCGAAGGAATTCCGCAAGCTGCATGAGCAGGAAGCGTAGACTGGGCAGCGGTTTGCCGCTAAAGGCAAGCCGCCTGTGTTGGGCATATAAAATAAAGCAGAGAGAGCATGGGAATCCCCTGCTTTCTCTGCTTTTTTATGTGTGCCCTTAGAGCGATTAATGCCTTCGCAGAAACTTCATGCACTCCTTCTACCCCTGCTGCTTCTCCAAGATCATGACTCCGCGTGCCGGCACTTCGCAGGAATCTCGATGCTCCTCTCCTGTCAGCAGGTCAACGTAGGTCTCCCCTGCCAATGGCACGAGTTTGCTCTCCGGCATGTGATTAAGTACAAAGGTGAACTCCACGCCCTCCTTCACGCGTTTTGTCACCTCAACGCCTTCCGGAGCCTTCAGGACGGGCTCAATGCCATGGTCATTGCATATCGTTTGCATCAGGTCCTTCAGGAATTGAGGCTCCGGACTTGTGGCCACATACCAGGCCTTCCCCTGCCCGAAGGAATTCACGGTTAACGATGGCATCCCCTGATAGTAATCGGAGCCGTATTCGGCAACGACTTCCGCTCCTTCAGCATGGATCACGTCGCAAAGAATGCCGCAGTCGTAGGTGCCCTCCAGTTGTCCCTTCCGACCTCGCAGCACCATCTGATTCTGCTGGCCCGGAAGCAGCGCATCAATCTCCTCGGCCCAAACTCCCATCACCTTGCGCAGCTCGCCCGGATAACCGCCCAGCGTCACCAGATCATTCTCGTTCACGATCCCGCTGAAGAAGGTCGTCACAAAGGTTCCGCCTTGCGACACAAAGGCCTCCACGCGCTCTGCAAACCCCTGCTTTGCCATATACATCACAGGTGCGATGACAACGTCATACTTCCGGAAGTCCTCTTCCACGCTGATCATATCGGTCTGAATATGCAGCTGGTGCAGAGCATCATAATATTTATGGACCTCATTCACGTAATTAAGGGCAACGGTCGGACCGCTCGACAGGTCAATGCCCCATCGATTCTCCCAGTCGTAGATGATCGCGACTTTGGCGTCGGAACGGGCATCCAGGATTCGGTCCCCCAGCTGCTGCAGCTCCTTGCCCAGCTCCGCGCACTCGCGGAATACGCGGGTATGTTCATGTCCTACATGTTCAATGACCGCTCCGTGATATTTCTCGCAGGCTCCGATCGAACGGCGCAGCTGGAAGAACATCACCGTATCCGCGCCATGGGCGACCGCTTGGTAGCTCCACAACCGCATAACCCCAGGTCGCTTGGCCGAGTTGTACGGCTGCCAGTTCTGGACGCTTGGCGTCTGCTCCATGAGCATAAAAGGCTGCCCGCCCTTAAGTCCCCGCATCAAGGCATGCGCCATGGCCGTATAGCTATATGGCGTATCCAGAGACGGGTAGTTGTCCCAGGATACAACATCCATCTCTTTGGCCCATTTGAAGTAATCCAGCTCGGGATAGAAGCCCATCAGATTCGTGGTCACCGGAATATCTGGTGTGATTCGCTTCAATTCATCCCGCTCCAGCTTATAGCAGTCCAGCAGGCTGTCCGACTGGAAACGGCGGTAATCCAGGGATATGCCTTGGAAATTGGTCCGATTACCGGACCACTCCTCGCTTAATGCGTTAGGTACGACAATGTCTTCCCAGTCGTAGAAGGTATGTCCCCAGAAGCGGGTATTCCATGCCTTGTTCACGGCATCCAGCATGCCGTAGCGCTGCTCAAGCCAAGTCCGGAATGCCGCGGCGCAATTATCGCAGTAACAGTATCCGCCGTATTCGTTCGATACGTGCCAGATCAGGACGGCAGGATGATCCTTATAACGTTCCGCCAGCTTGCCGGCCATGGCTTTGGCGTATTTACGGTAAGTGGGGCTGTTCGGGCAGGAGTTATGACGACCTCCGAATTTGCGTTTACGTCCCTCGTAGTCGACGCGCAGCACATCCGGGTATTTACGGGCCATCCAGGCCGGATGGGCCCCTGTGCTGGTTGCCAGACAGATATATACCCCGTTCCGGTACAGCCGTTCGATCGTCTCGTCCAGCCAGGCAAAATCGTACGTATCCTCATTCGGCTGACTCAAAGCCCAGGAGAATACATTGACGGTGGCCACATCGATGCCCGCCAGCTTAAACATGCGGTCATCTTCCTTCCACGCTTCTGCATCCCATTGCTCGGGATTATAATCGCCGCCATACCACATTTTGGGTAACTTTTCGTTAATCATTTAGGGTTCAGCTCCTTTAGCTTTTTAATTCCGAATCCAGTTCGCCATCAACAAAGCATTCTACACTGTATGATCAATCGTGTTCGCGGCTGCCTTCGGAAGTCGCTGGCGTGATCAGGTATATCGCTCCGCTGACCGTTTCAAATGAGCCCTGCTCATCCATCGTCACCGCACTTCCGTCTTCCCTTTTAACGGCGAGAGGCACGGAACAGCTAATTCTACAGACTCGGCCATGCGTAGAGATTACGCGCGCAGACGTTAGGATGCCTTCGCTCCATTCCATGTCCACAATAAACCCGCCGCGAGCCTTTAATCCTCTTACGGCTCCTGCTGCCCACGCTTTCGGCAGCGCCGGCAGCAGCTGAATAGTGCCCAAGTGGCTCTGGAGCAGCATTTCCACAAGTCCGGCCGTGCCTCCAAAATTCGCATCGATCTGGAAGGGAGGATGGTCTCCAAGCAGATTAGAATGCATGGAACGGGAAATCAGCGTCCGGACATAATCATACGCCTTGTCCGGCAGCTGTAGCCGGGCAAACAGGTTGATCAGCCATACGCAGCTCCACCCCGTGTGCCCTCCTCCATGGTCGATCCGCGACATCAGCGTACGATAAGCGGCTTCCGCAAGCTGCGGCGTATCCTGAAGGGTAATGTCGGAGCCGGGGTACAGCCCATACAAATGCGATACGTGCCGATGTCCGGGCTCCGCTTCCGGGTAAGGCTCACTCCATTCCATGAGTTTGCCCTCGGCATCAATGGCGTAAGGCAGCAGCCTCGCTGCCGCTGCCCTCCACTCCTCCCGCAGCTCAGCATCCTGGTCCAGCAGCTGTGATGCTTCAATACAATTCTGGAATATATCCCGGATGATGGCCATGTCCATAGTGGAGCCTGCCGACACGCTGCAAGGCAGGCCTTCCGCGGTAAGAAACTGGTTCTCCGGCGATGTCGATGGGCTGGTCACCAGATGCCCTTTCCCGTCTTCAATAAGCCAATCCAGGCAAAACAATGCCGCATCCCTCATCAGCGGATAAGCCGTTTCCCGCAAATATTCGAGATCCGGTTGGAATTGGTAATGCTCCCATAGATGCCGGCACAGCCATGCGCCGCCCATTGGCCAGAAAGCCCACATGGCCCTGCCATCGCTCGGGCTGGCCATTCGCCATAGATCCACGTTATGGTGAGCAACCCATCCACGGGCGCCGTAATGAATCTTCGCCGTCCGGGCACCACTTACACTAAGCTCCCGGATCATCTGGATCAGCGGCTCATGACACTCGCCCAGATGCGTCGTCTCTGCGGGCCAGTAGTTCATCTCAGTATTGATATTCGTTGTATAATCGCTGTTCCATGGCGGCTGTACATGCGGGTTCCATATGCCCTGCAGATGTGCTGGCTGTGTACCTGGCCGAGAGCTGGCAATGAGCAAATACCTTCCGAATTGAAACATCAGCGCCTCGAGAGCAGCATCCTTCCGTCCTTCCCGGTACGCTTCCATCCGCTCATCGGTGGCTAAAGCTTCTATGGAACGTCCATTCTCTGAACGGCCAAGCTGAAGCTCCACGCGTCTGAACAAGGCTTGATGGTCCTGGACATGCCGTGAACGCAATTCTTCAAAACCACGCCGCCTCGCGCCCTGAAGCCTCTCTCTGCATATACCGGACGGATCGGTTCCTCCAGAACCCGGAGCTCGATCGAAGCCTTCAAAATTCGTGGCAGCCGCAATCAGCAGCGTGACGGAGCCAGCGCCGTTGATGCGTATACCGCTGTCATCCACCGTAACCTGCCCGCTATCCGTTAAGGCCAGCAGCCGCATTTCATACCGTATGCCAAGCCCGTCTTCATAGAGCACCGCCCCGGGGTGATCACCTCTGTAATTCTCAGCAATATGGGTGGGAGCGTGTCCATACAACACCAAGGATCCGTCTTCTGCACTGCGGGTATCATGCCGCAGCGGTGAACGAAGCCCGATCTCCAATTGGATGGTTCCGGCGTTCGTGCTCGTATAACGAATAACCGCTACCTGATCAGGCGCACTGATGAATACTTCCCTGCTGAAGCGACCATCGGAGCCGCCGGCTCGAAAGTGAGTAGATGCAATCCCTGTATCCAAATCCAGTTCGCGCCTATAGTCCGTCCAATCATCCCCAATTCCGCTCTGACTGATAACCAAATCTCCTAAAGGCAAAAAGGACTCCGTGTTTCTGCCGACCATCTTGCCCTCAATCAACTGTTCGGCTTCGGTATACTTTCCGAACGCAATCAGCTCTCTTGCCGATGCCAAATGCCGAAGAGCCTCATAATTATTCGTGTCCCGGGGAAATCCGGACCAAAGTGTATCTTCATTCCATTGAATGCGTTCTTCCTGTACGCCCCCGAACACCATGGCGCCAAGACGGCCGTTTCCAATCGGAAGCGCTTCTTCCCACTTGGCCGCGGGCTTCCGATACCACAATGTTGAGGCCTGCTGCTGTACTGAATTCAGTGTAATCCCCCCTTATTCCAATTTGATAAAGGTCTTCTCGAAAAACACCTTAAATCCTTCATCTTAGGTTGTATTTATTCGAATAACTTAAGGCCCGCCGCTAGCAGCAACTGCCTTGAATATCGGCAAAAGGGGCCGCATACAGCCGGCCCCTTCTATTCGCCTCTATCCTAATTATTCCAGAGTTCCACGCGTTCGCGTACCAATTGGGTGTATTCCTGCTCCATCTTCTCGGCGCCGGCATCATTCAGTTCTTTGATGAACTGATCATACAGCGCATCAAACTTCGCCGGATCGGCAAGAATGACTTCCGGAATCCGCTTCCGGGTAATCTCTTCCACCTTTTTATAGGTGATATTGATGTTGGAGTCGCTCGGTACCGGAATGTTGTAAGCAACGCCCCACGGCTTTACTTCAAATTCCTCTTGTTTCGGCCACAGGTCTTTCCACATTTCCGCGCCGTACGCTTTTAGCGTTTCCTTCGCGGATGGCGTATAGTTCTCTATGATCGTCTCCGGGAAATTCGTTGTGTAATAGTTGTCCGTCGAATCCTTCACGCCGTCGCCGTAACGAGGGAACATGGCGTTGTACAAGCCGATTCCTGTTTCCTTGGTGAAGTTGGCGTTGTCATAGGTTTTGCGCTCTTGGACGTCCTCAGGAATAACGCGCTTGCCGTCCACCACGTTGTAATGTTCGCCTTCGATACCCCAATTCATCAAAACTTGCCCTTCTTCGGAAGCCAGATAATCCAGGAACTTGATGATTCGAACCGGATCCTTGGCGGATGTCGTAATGCCTACGCCCCATCCGGCGACGTAACCCGTGTCTTGGAACGTTGCATCCTTCGTCGACTCATCCAGCTGGATCGGGAATCTCGCATAGGTGCGGTTTTCCTTGCCGGAAGTTCTCAGTGCATTCGTTGCATTGCCGAAGCCCCACTCCTGATCAATGACGCCAAGGACGCGGCCGGAGGAAATTTTAGCTTCGTATTGGTCTGTCTTCTGCACGAACGTTTCTTTATCCAACAAGCCCTCGGCGTTCATATGATTCAGCCAGCGGAAGTATTCCTTCTCTTCCGGCCGCTTGTAATGAAGCTTCGCCTCGGTTGTTTCCGGGTCGATATAATACTCGCCGTCATCCGATACGCCTGTCGCGATAAACGCCGGGTTCGTTACCGAGATCATGATTCTCCATCCGTCCGCATTCAACGTCAGCGGAATCGTCGGCTGGCCGTCAATGGTCGGGTGTTTCTCGGCATACTCTTTCAGCGCTTTCTCATAATCCTTCACCGTTTTCAGTTCAGGGTAACCGAGTTCTTTCAGCACTTCATGCTGGATCTGGAACGTGCCGCCGGCATCAAGGGCCTGATGGTCCACCGCTGCAAGTGTCGGGAGGACATAGATGGCCTCATCCTCATTGCTCCATTTCAGACGGCTCATATATTCTCCATACACCTTTTTGATATTCGGCGCATGCTCTTCGATCAGATCTGTCAGATCAATAAACGCTCCGGAATCCACAAACAGATTGGCGTCACCCTTGGCAAATACCAAGTCCGGATATTCCCCGCTCGCCACCATCAGCGGGAGCTTCTGATTGGAGCCGTCCACCGCGTATTCGGCCTGGATCGTAATGCCGGTTTTCTCAGTCAGCTTCTTGCCGACCGCATCCTGCATGTTGGCCCAGTTTGCATTGGAATCCGCGCTGTAATACGTCATGGTCATCGGCTCGAGCTTCTCTTCCTGCTGCGTATCGTTGCCGCCGCTGCCTTCTTCGCCGCCGTTTGCGCTATTGTTGCTGTCGCCGTTACCGCATGCCGCCAGAACGAATGTGGCCATCATCATGATCGCGAGCAGCAGCGACAATCTCTTCTTATGTTTCATTGCTATACCCCCTAAATCGATTTTTAATCATCTATCGTATAACAGGACATGCTGCCTGCTGATACCATACTTGCGCTTAGCTTTTTACGGCTCCAAGCGTCATGCCTTTCACAAAATACCGCTGCAGGAACGGATAGACGAGCAATATGGGAACCGTAACCACAATCGTGATCGCCATTTTGATCGATTCCGGCGACACCTGCTTCACGATTTCGGCCATGTTCTGCCCCGACATCATGCCGCTGGTTTGTCCCTGCGTGCTCTGCAGCACCTTCATCAGCTCGAATTGAAGCGTCGTGAGATGGGGTGCGTTGCCGTTATAGAGATACGTATCGAACCATGAGTTCCACTGCCCGACAGCCAGGAATAAGGCGATGGTAGCCAGTACGGGCTTACAGAGCGGAAGAATGATTTTGTAATAGATCGTGAAATCGTTGGCCCCGTCAAGCTTAGCCGATTCCTGCAGCGAATATGGCAGGCTGTCGATGAAAGACCGGATAACGAATACGTTAAACGCGCTTACCATGCCCGGAATGATGTAGACCAGAAACGAATTCATCATGTTCAGGTCGCGGATCAGAATGAACACTGGAATCATTCCGCCGGAGAAGTACATCGTCAGCGCAAGAAAGGTCGACATGAACTTTCTTCCCTGAAAGTCCACCCTGCTGAGGACGTAGCCCAGCATAGTGCCGCTTAACAAGCCCAAGAATGTTCCTGCCAGCGTACGGAGAATCGTAATTTTGGCCCCTGTAATCAAACCGTCGTATTTGAAGATCTGCACGTAATTCTCAAGCGTAAACTCCCGCGGCCAGAGATAGATCCCCCCGCGTACTGTATCTACGGAATCGTTCAATGATATCGCAAGAACATTCAGGAACGGATACAGAGTAACGATCATGACCAGTGTCATAAAAGTAAAGTTACCAATATCAAACACGCGGTCGGAGAGCGTGGGCTTGAATGCTGTTTTGGTTCGTGCCATGCTGCTTCCCTCCCCTACATAATCGATTGCTTCGTGAATTTTTTGAATACGCCGTTAGCGAGCAGCAACAAGAGGATACTCACAATGGAGTTGAACATCCCGATGGCCGTACCGAATGAGAAACGACCCATCCCAAGGCCATAATTCAACGCATACAGATCCAGCACCTGGGAATAATCCACCACCAGCGGGTTACCCAGCAAGAACTGCTTCTCGAAGCCGATGCTGATCAGATGTCCGATGGACATGATCATTAGAATTGCAATCGTAGGGGCGATGCTTGGCAGCGTAATATGCCATATTTGGCGAAGTCGGCTCGCGCCGTCAACCTTGGCTGCTTCGAATTGCTCCTGATCAATGCCTGAAATCGCTGCCAAATAAATGATTGCGCTCCAGCCCATTTCCTTCCATATATCGGAGCCCGTTACGATGTACCAGAACAGGTTCCCCTGAGCCATGAACTGTATGGGCTGATCAATGAACCCCAGCCACATCAGCAGCTGATTGACAGCGCCTCCATCTGTGGACAGCATTTTGGTCACGATACCGGCAACCACGACCCAGGACACAAAATGCGGCAGATAAGATATCGTCTGTACGGTCCTCTTGAATACGCTTCCACGAAGCTCATTCAACAAGACTGCGAATAGGATCGGAATCGTGAACCCAACGATCAATCCCATGAAACTCATGGCGAGTGTATTCCGCAACACCAGATAAAACTTATCGTCCGCGAAAAGTGCTGCGAAATGGTCCAGGCCCACCCATTTTTGTTCGAATATCCCTTTGCCTGGCTTGTAATTCTGGAATGCCATCAACCAGCCCCACACCGGCAAGTAGCTGAAAATGAATACTATGACGATGAATGGAAGCGACATTCCGTACAGTACTTTCTGCTCTTTGAAAGTGGCCCAAAAGCCTTTCTTTTTCTTTGCGGCAGGTTGGATGCTACCTTCTGTCTTTGTTACCGCTTTCAAACCAACCCCTCCTCTCTTGTATATCCTGATGATAAACCAAGCTGGGGCAGGGAAGTACCCGAAGGATTGGCTTAAAAATCATATAAAAATTAGACATTAACGGTGGGTGGAAAAATGCGAAAGACCTTTATGCCGCTCCGTGTCCGGATCGTATCTCCGATCGCTGTTAAATCCGGGAAACTTCGGATGGTAGGGTAAGGTTGTTTCCCGGCTTTAAAGGCGACCGCTGTCGCTTCTCCGATACGATTCCGGCCCCTCCGCTCTATGCTTCGCAGCATTTGAATTCCCCGATAATGCCTTGGGAAGGAAAGGGGGAAAACAAAAAGACGCGTACCTTAGTCGCGTCTAAAGGGCACGATATGAAAGTATTTATGTTTAGTCTGGTTGTAAGTGAGAATGTGGCGACTGATTACAAGTCCAGCTCCTTACGGAAATTGGATGGAGAGGTACCGACGTATTTTTTAAACTTGCTATGAAAATAGTCGACATTCGTATACCCGACCTTCTCCGCAACCTGATACACCTTCATGCCCTGCTTCAAAAAATCCTTGGCTTTGTCGATCCGGACCTTATCGAGATACGTATTGAAGTATTCTCCGGTTGTATTTTTGAACATCTTCCCCAAGTAGGCGCTGTTGTAATTAAATACGGAGGCCAGTGTTTCCAGTTTAAGATTCTCATTGTAATTACGCTGAATCAGATCCATGATCCGCTTCATCTCCTGATCCCGTCCGCCATTGCCCGCCTGCCAGATCAGCTCCTCCAGGAATTGGGACGAATGGCGGCACAAATCATAGGCTGTGCGCTGGCGGAATATCGCCGCAATCCGATCCGAGTATTCCTTCGTGCGGGACTGCAGCACGGTATGATGCTGCATCAGCTTGTTGTGGACCCCGGTCAGAAGCTCCACGAAGGCGCTTTTCATCCTTTCCTCCGTATAATCTTCATTCACCATGGCATACGCTGCAGCATGCAGCAGCTTCCGCTGCACCTCCACATTACCCACATCTACGGCGTAATAGAGCTGTTCCATCAGCTGCTCCGGATCATGGGGCTGCCGTTCTTCATCCGTTATGCTGCCGGCAAACCGCTCGGATTCAGGGAATAACAACTCGCCGGGAGCATAGAAGAAGCGTTCGCGAATCCGTTCCTTGGCACAACGGTACGAATCCGCCACATCTTCCAAACGGTGGACCTGACGGCCCAAAGAGGCCGTTATCGCCGTGCCAGCCCGACTTGCGGCTTCCTCCACCATATGCAGCAATTCTTTACGCCCACCTGCCGTCAAGACCGGCGTGTGCATTAGGACGCCGAGCTGTCCATGCATGGAAAAGACCGCGCCGTGGCCGTTCTCTTCAAAAGCTTCGATCAGCTGGTTTTTCAACCGATCATCGGCCCCCTCAACGGATTCATCGTAGCCGTTATGATGAACAAGCAGCACTTGGTAGTGGTTCCATAACAGTCCTGATCGCTCGGCCATCTTCCGCAAAGCTGCCGGATCGGGATTGCCCTCCGGGTTGAACCATGTCTGAATGAACTGCTCGCGGCTCATATCCGAGGCTGCCCTATTCAGTGCCTTCCTCTCCTGTTCCTGCTCGATGGCTTCTTTAATCTGCAGCAAATACATGCTCAACTCGTCCTCATCCACCGGTTTCAAAAGGTATCCGTCCACGCGGTGGGACATCGCCCGCTTGGCATAATCAAAATCGGCATATCCGCTCAGGATGAGCAGATGAATCTCGGAATCCAGGCTTCGGATGGCTTCGATCAGCTGCAATCCGTCCATTCCCGGCATTCGGATATCAATCAACATCAAATCCGGGTTGTACATCCCGTGCTTCTCCAACGCTTCGCTTCCGTTCGCTGCGGTTCCAACAACCTGGTACCCAAGCTCGGTCCATGGCACAATGCTCTTCAGCCCTTCGCGCAGCTTGGGTTCGTCATCCACGATTAATACTTTCATCATCGCTCTCTCCTCCTGTCGGGATACTGAATTCGATACGTGTTCCTATGCCCGGCTCGCTGTAAATGATCAGACCTGCATCAGGGCCGTAGGTAAGCTGCAGACGGACATGAACATTCCGGAGCCCGATCCGTCCTCCGTCCTTCTCATCGGTATCGTTCAAATAACCGTAGATCATCTGCAATCTCTCCAGGGTTATGCCCGCCCCATTATCCTCGGTAATCACGAGCAATTTCCCTTCACTTGCCGAGACCCTCACCCTGATGAAAGTGCCCTCTTCTTTGTGATCCATCCCATGTATGACCGCATTTTCCACAAGCGGCTGTATGATCAGCGGCGGGATTCTTACCCGATCGGCTTCGGAATCCACCAGAAGTTCATATTTCAGACGATCCTCATAGCGGAACTTCTGAATATCCAGATAACACTGCACCATTTCGATCTCGTCTTTTATCGTTGTTTTTCCGCTGCCGATCTCAAGATTGCTTCGCATCATTTTACCGAGCAGCCGCACAATCCGGGCGATTTCGTCCTCACCCTTGAGATGTGCTTCCATGCGAATAGACTCTAAGGCATTAAACAAAAAGTGCGGATTGATCTGACTGGCCATCATTTTGAATTTAATTTCGTTCTGCTTCTGTTCCATTAACCTTTTCTGTTCATTGGACTCCTGCACTTCGTTCATCAGGTCGTTAATGTTACCCACCATGGAGTTGAATTGGCGGGATAACTGACCGATCTCATCCTTGCCGTCAATTTGCATGGCAACGCCGAGGTTACCGGTACCTAACTTCGTAATATGCTTGCTGAGACGCAGCAGCCGGTTAGAGATCAATGAAGAGAAGCTATAGATCAGAAGAACGGCCAGCAGCAGGCTGATGATGATGACCGACATCGCCAGCTTGCTGATCCGATTGGCGTCCGCCACGATGCTATCAATTGAAAATATGGAAATAATGCGCAGGCCGTTAACCCCGGATTCCGTATTTAACGGTTCAATCAGTACCTTGGAGGCTTCGTCATGGATAACCGATTCATAGCTTCCGCTCGCATTGTATACAACCCCGCTGGTATCTTGAATCTCGGCTAGCGTTTTCCCGTACAGCTCCGGACGGTTAGCGGCGACAATATTGTTCTTGCTGTCCACAATAATGGTATCAAACGTTTCCTGGCTGAGGATCGTGTTCAGCATACCCGTATTGACATTGATCACAAGCACGCCACGATTGTCTTTGCTTCCAAGATCAACCCCCTTGATTAAGCTGAGGTATACCTTCTGATCGCGTTCATCCATAATATAATCCCAGTAAATGACGCCGATATCATCCTCGGCTCGCTGATACCATTCCGTTCTCTTGATCTCCTCCTCGGGATAAAGAAACTCCCAATTGTTCAGCATGGTGGAGTTCTCGCTATAGAAACGGATATTCGATATTTCCTTGTACATCCGTATCGCCTGCTGTAAATCAGGATACTCCCTGTAAGCCACGAATACGTCGTATACGCTTTCATATTGCCGGCTGGCAAGATTTCTCAGACGCTCGTCGTAGGATAGCCGATAGGATAAATCGTCTGCCACGTTGATGACTTCGGTTGACCGTTTCTTGACCCGGTCCACGTTCTGGTAAGCTTGCTCCAACGCATTGTTGAAAGCAAATTTGCGGAGCTCGCCCGTAAGGAATATCCCCACGATGGCTACCGGTACAAAGACCACGACAACAAAAGACAATATCAATTTGTTGCGGATTTTCATGTCATTCACAAGTTGAATGAAATAGGATAACATCGGACCGTCTTCGCTCCTGTCCTTTAATCTTCGGCAAGCCCTTTAAAAGAAAACGGTTACAACCATTCGTGAATAAACCTGCCGCAGGCCTATTATATCAGCACAGCCGTCCTTTCACGGCCAGCTAAAATATGGAAGAAGCCCGACTCCAGCATAATGCTGGTCCGGGCTTATCTTCGCTATGCTTTTTTCCTTATATCGAGCAGGTGTACCCAGAGCTTACCCTTCCAGAGTTGCCGTGAAATTCACCGCTTGTTGTCCGGCTTCCACTTGAATGCTGCCTTCTTGCAGGCTCACTCCCGAGCCCTCTACAGATGAGACGGCTCCGGTGTCATGCAGCTTCACGAAGAATGGCTTACCGCTGCCTTCCACCGTAAAGTCGATCCGGCTGCCCGCACGGACCGCCCGCACAATCAGCTCGCTTTCCCCGTTCATGTTGCGAACGGTGACCGAAGCTTCGCTGCCGTCCTCCAATGCATACAAGCCAAGCTCAACTCCGTCGGCATAGTCATATTCCGGACGGGTGTCGTTTGCGCCCAAAGCCAGGAACGAGTTGCCGCGTACAAACAAAGGTAATCCGAGGAAATCGTACGTTTCCTTGCGCCAGGTTCCGCCATCCACCGTTTCTCCGGTTAACAGATGCGTCCAGCGGCCCTTCGGAAGATAGTACTTCACGTCGCCGTTCTCGCTGAACACCGGTGCCACAAGCAGGGAATCTCCCAGCATGTATTGACGATCCAGCATTTCAACGGCCGGGTCTTCAGGGAATTCCAGGAACATGGCGCGCATGCTTGGCACCCCTTGCTCCGATGCCTGTACGGCGGTATGGAACAGATAAGGCATCAGACGGCTCTTCAGCTTCGTGAAGAAGCGCGTAACGTCCACAGCTTCTTCGTCATAAGACCACGGCACCCGGTAAGAGCTGCTGCCGTGCAGACGGCTGTGGCTGGACAGCAAGCCAAATGCCAGCCAGCGTTTAAACACATGCGCCGGAGCCGTATTTTCGAAGCCGCCAATATCATGGCTCCAGAAGCCGAAGCCGCCGAGACCGAGGGACAAGCCGCCGCGCAGGCTCTCCGCCATCGATTCATAATCCGCATAGCAATCGCCGCCCCAGTGAACAGGGAACTGCTGTCCGCCTACGGTTGCGGAGCGTGCGAATACCGCCGCCTGATTCTTCCCGAATTTCTCCACCAGCACATCAAAGACCACTTTGTTATAGAGCTGGGTGTAGTAGTTATGCATTTTATGAGGATCGGAGCCGTCAAAATACACAACGTCCGTCGGAATGCGCTCGCCGAAATCCGTCTTGAAGCTATCAACGCCCATATCTGCCAGCTCGCGCAGGTATCCTGCATACCATTCGCATGCGTCCGGATTCGTGAAGTCCACCAGCGCCATACCCGGCTGCCACAGATTCCACTGCCACACATCGCCATTCGCTTTCTTCACCAGATAGCCTTTTTCACGGCCTTCCTCAAAGAGACGCGAGCGCTGCGCGATATATGGATTGATCCATACGCAGATTTTCAAGCCTTTTTCTTTCAAACGCTTCAGCATGCCTTCGGGATCCGGGAACACCTCTTCATCCCATTGGAAGTCCGTCCAGTTGAGCCCCTTCATCCAGAAGCAGTCAAAGTGGAACACTTCCAGCGGGATATCGCGTTCCAGCATACCGTCAACAAAGGAGTTGACGGTCGCTTCGTCATACTGGGTTGTAAAGGAGGTCGAAAGCCACAATCCGAAGGTCCATGCCGGCGGCAGTGCCGGTTTGCCTGTCAGGTTCGTGTATTTGTCCAGCACGCCTTTCGGATCAGGCCCGTCAATAACAAAGTACTCCAATGACTCGCCTGGCACGCTGAACTGCACCTTCTTCACTTTCTCCGAAGCCACTTCAAAGGATACGAGGTCCGGTTGGTTGACAAACACGCCATAGCCTTTGTTCGTCAGATAGAACGGAATATTTTTATAGGCTTGCTCGGAGCTTGTACCGCCATCCTGATTCCAAATATCCACGACCTGGCCGTTCTTCACAAACGAAGTGAATCGTTCGCCAAGCCCGTATACCCACTCGCCTACGCCAAGATCCAGCTCTTCGCGCATGTAGGTCTGTCCGCCATCTTCCACGATATGTGCCATGGATTTGGCTCTGCTGCCGGTTATGCGTTCTTCTCCTCTATAGAAGTGAACCGACCACTCCGGACCTTTCTTGATCACGACGCTCAAATTGCCGCTGCGAAGAACCGCTTCCTGATCGTTCTCTTCAATGACCGTATGGTCACCTTCCTGTTTGTACAACTCGAATGCAGGTCCTCTATCTCTTACGCCCGCATAGTGAACCAGCTTTACGCCGATGACGCCGGGTGCCGGAGAATGAAATTGCACGGTGATCAGCTGGGCGTTAATCGTTGCTCCTCTGCCCGGAATCGGGGCCGTGGAGGCATAGGCTGTCAACGTATCTCCTTTTACCGCAAAATCATAAGCCTGAACCGCTCCCGAAACGGAATATCCTTCCCGGATAAGCCAATTGCCGTCTGTAAATTTCATTTTTTAATCCGCCTTTCTATATTATGAAAATTGAACTTTAAGATGAAGCGTTATAATATCATTATACTGATCTATTTTAAGCCGATCTAACAGTATTCCATTGTTTTATAGCACAATTTTGATATAAGATGACATCATTCAAGCGGCAATTCATTCCAAGGAGGTACATCATGGATCAATCCTTTCGCCAGTCCTTAAAAGAAAGCACTGTTCACGGGAATGAACGCTTCCCGTTTGGTGCCTACTGGTATCAATTTGCCCCCGGGGCCCATGTGGTAGACTCCCATTGGCATAAGGAAGCGGAAATTTTCCACGTGCTGGAAGGCGAGGTTCTGTTTCAGATCGACTCGGAATACATCCCTGTCCGGGCGGGTGAAGCAATATTTATCGATGGAGGAGATCTCCATACCGGTCATGCCCGGGGCGATCAAGGATGCAGCTTCTGCGCCATGGTGTTCGATCCCGGCATGCTTGCCAGCAGCAGCTACGATCTTGTACAAGAAGGAATGATTGTTCCCTTTCAGGAGCGAAGAGCCACCTTTCCGAGATGGATGACATCCGAGACCGATGAGCAGCTGCTTCAGCATATAAAGGAAATGACACAGCTGTCGAAGCATAAACCTGCCGGTTATGAGGTCGCTATTAAGGGACATCTGCTTCTCATGTTGTTTCAGGCCGCATCCTCTGGCCGAATGGTCAACAGGAGCAGGAGCGAAGCAGCGGACATGGTGAGAACGGAACGATTGAAGAAAGTCATTCTCTACATCCAGAATCATTATCACCGTCCTATCCGGCTGAGTGAGCTGGCTGATCTGATCCCGATGAGCGAAGGCCAGTTCTGCCGTTTCTTTAAATCCATGACCGGGCAAACGCCCGTGGATTATATGAATTCCTATCGCGTTCGCCAGGCTGCTGAACTCCTTCGTCAGCCAGACAATAAAATATCCGACATCGCACTCGATGTCGGATTCGGGCATATCAGTTATTTTGTTCGGGTCTTCCGTAAGATCATGGACTGCACGCCTTCGGAGTATCGGAAAAAATTATAATTTCGGCAGGCTTGGTATGATCTGATTGCAATCTCCCGGAAGCGGCAGGTTTCGGCATACGTACTGGCCCGCACTGTTCTCATTCGCTGCACCTGACGGGGCGGGCTGATGAACACGCTGTTTCCATAGCTGCCACAGCATGAATCCATCATTCGCCCTTCCCTTATTTTTCATATAGTTCACCATCGTTTCTACATTATAATAGGGTGTTGCAATATTATTCTGACCGTTCATCATGTCGGCATCGTATACCGTGCCCGGCGCGGCATTCAGTTGCAGGACGGCCCCGCCGGATCCCTCCGGCGCAATTTGCATGCCCATGTTGATAGGTCCATTGTATATTGCCTTATACGATTCATAACCTTCACGCGGATCGTAATAAATACCGCCATCGTAGGACATCAGATTGATGAAGTCGATCTTGCCGCCATGATCCTTAACTACGCGGTACATGGTACCGCCAAAAGGAGATCCCCATTGGACCTTGCCTTCCTCAAACGGCGTTCCTTTCACGTAATAAGCGCCCGTAGACCAACCGGCGATGGAAATCTGCAGATTCGCGTTTCTTGCATGGATTTCATTATAGAGACTTGTAATAATACCCGCGATCTCTCCATCCTTGGTGCAGCTGAACTGGGAGGCTGTTCCTTTGTTGCAGCTGCTGCCGCTGGATTCCCAGTCAATGTCGACTCCGGCAGCGCCAAGATCGAGAGCCAAATCCACAATGTTCTTGGCATTGAATCTGGACCACTGTGAACCTTGGCTGTATGACCAGCCTCCTACCGAGAGGAACGCTTTCGTTCCGCGTGCTCTCAGTCCGGCGATGTTGTTGCGCAGATCCTGGGACTGCTGGGCGGTAAATTTACGCTGGCCATTCGGCGTCGTGGCTCCTTCCACGAATTCCAAGCCCGCAACGGCTTGATCAAACGCATAGGACCCTTGAATATACGTGGTATCCGGCCTAACGAATGCAAGATTGAGATGGGTGATGTAATTGGGAATGCTCACGGTCGTCAGATCGTAAATACTGGTGTTCCAAGAACTCGCATAAGCGACATACATACGGTCACCAGGCAGCGGAGGATCTACAGGAGGGTCTACTGGCGGATCCACGGGGGGATCGACGGGCGGTGTCCCGGGAGTGCAATTTCCAAGGTCCTCCCATACACCCCACGGACCCGTCGTTCCAGGCACCTCGCCCTGTGTCCACCATTTCGCTTTCCAGGCATGACCGTTGAAGGATACGATATTCCCCCCGCCATATACGGCAGAACTGCTCCATGCAGGCTCTATACAGGCCTCAGCGGCTTGAGCCTTGTGCACAGGGAACATACCAAGCACCAGCACGGCGATGAATCCGAGAATCCATCCTCTCATCGTTCTGGACCACCTTGTCATTCATCAAGCAACTCCTTCGCCAATGGATTTTGTACATTAAAGCGGTTTCAAAGCTGGTGAAAGCCTCGTACCTTGCACACCTCCTAACGCATATAAATGAAATGATATGACGCACTTTAAGTGTAACTTGGTCATTTTTTGTACAACAAGGATAAGATTTACTTATTCAGGGGCAAAATCCTATACCCTGGCCAATCAGCACTTTTACGCAAAAAAAGCTGTCACACTGCGGATTACCGCGAATGAGGCAGCTCTTAAATAGAAAGCATGGTTAACCCAGACTCCGATTTAGGGTATGATGATAGCAACGTGTTATTTCTTATCGTTGATTGATCTCTTTGTGCCGCCTTGCAAACGGACATTTCGATAGTGACTCCGTGTTATCCCGCAAAAAATATTGCTTCCATTCATAGTTATCCTCCGCCCCGTAGAGTTTTAAGTCAGGGTGCGGTGGTACGGGATCATATTGGGCCAATCGCTGACGAATCAATCCCTTGGTGTGCTCTGCTTGCCTTGTTCGGGCATTGAACTGCTTCAGAACCCAACGAGGCGTAAAAGCAAGCATCATGTAGGGAAAGGATCTGCTTTGGCGAAGCTCATGCGCCGGTGTAGCGCAATAAACAAAATAAGGCTCGCCTGCAAAACAAAATTCCCATAGATGATCCGTCGGTTCCTCCGGCAGATCCGCCGGCCAAGGTTCCGTATCATATTCGGTTGTTCGGCTTAAAAGCTGCCAGAACAAGCGCTCATAATACTGGGTGCCTTCCAGGCTATCGCTGCCATGCTCCGTATCGATCATGACGACAAGTGAAGTATAAGGCCCAAAGTCCCTGGATCCGAGCCCGAACTCGCGCAGCAGAGCAGCCAGCTGTTCCGCCGCAGCCTGTGATTCACCCTGATGAATAAAGCCGTATCTAAAATGATTCAGTGCATGTCCTTGCACAGCCGGAATGCAGGGGAATTTGGCGTAACGGTCCGTCATTTTCTCGGTCAGCTTGGTTATCGCTTTCCGCTGCCATTCCTCATGCAATCCATGGGCAGCATCCATATGATCCAACCTCAATAAACCGCTCATTACCAGTCCTCCTCTTCTACAGCATATAAGAGTGAGTAAAAATAGGTGACTGTCACGAGCGAAATGCACATGAATTTCGAAAAGCGTTTCCCAAAAGCTTGAACTTTCTGATATCTTAGGTAGAGAAGAAATTAAAATGACCAGGCTTATGCCTTAATTACCATAGAGAGGATTCTTTCACATTATGTCTAAACCCCTGCTAACAGATAAGATTCAAACTGCCAAACCCGCCAAAAAACCGAGGCCTTCCGCTCCACCCGTGCGCATCTTTGCGCTGGGGGGACTTGGCGAGATCGGCAAGAACATGTACGGTGTGGAATTCAAAAATGAGATCATTATCATCGATGCCGGCCTGAAATTCCCGGATGCCGAAATGAGCGGCGTCGATTACATTATTCCGGACATTCGTTATTTACTTGATAACAAACATAAAGTAAAGGGTATGTTCCTGACCCATGGTCATGAAGATCACATCGGGGCTATTCCCTATGTGCTTCGTCAAATCCAGATGCCGATCTATGGCGGGGCGCTGACTATCGGCCTGGTTCGTGCGAAGCTGGAAGAGCACCGCCTGCTTGATCAGAGTGATCTGCGCGTCTTCCATGAAGACGAAACGATTGCATTCCGTCATCTTTCCGTTCATTTCTTCAGAACCACCCACAGCATTCCGGATGCCTTCGGGGTCGTAGTGGAAACACCGTACGGGCCGATCGTACATACCGGAGACTTTAAATTTGATTTTACGCCGGAGGACAAGCCTGCCAATCTGCATAAAATTCTGCATATCGGCGCACGGGGCGTCCTGGCCCTGATGGCTGACAGCACCAATAGCGAGCGGGACGGGTTTACCCCTTCGGAACGCACCGTCGGCGATTCTATCCTGCGTCTGTTCCGGGAATGTCCCGGACGGATCCTGTTTGCTACCTTTGCATCGAACGTTCATCGTTTGCAGCAGGTTGTTGAAGCTGCCATCCGGACAGGCCGCAAAATCGCCATCGTCGGCCGCAGCATGGAGAAGGTGTTTGTGATCGGTCAGGAGCTTGGTTATATTCGCGTACCGGACGGCATGATGATTGATGTAAAAGCCGTTAACCGTTATCGCGACGACCAGGTGCTGATTATTTGTACAGGCAGTCAGGGCGAACCTAATGCGGCGCTGACACGCATCGCTTCGGGTGCCCACCGTTCGATCCAGATTCATCCGGAGGACACCGTTATTTTCTCGTCTTCACCGATTCCTGGGAATACCCAGAACGTCAACCGCAGTATCGATCTCTTGATGCGGGCAGGAGCGGAGGTTAAATACGGCTCCATTCTCGATATCCACACTTCGGGTCACGGCTGTCGCGAAGATTTGAAGCTTATGATCAGCAGCTTGCGTCCCAAATATTTTGTGCCGATCCACGGGGAATACCGGATGATGCTGAATCATCGTCACCTCGCCGTGCAGGTTGGGGTTCCTGACAGCAACGTTTACTTGATGAACATCGGGAATACGCTTTCCCTATTCCGCAACTATGCGCGTAAAGGGCGGAACATCCCCTCCGGAGATGTCTACATCAACAATGGTGAGCTGCGTACCCATGAGAAGGAATTGCTCGAGGAACGGGTACAGCTCGCTCACGATGGCGTTGTCATTGTCGCTATCACCATTCATCGCGAGACCCGCAAGCTGCTCTCCGGGCCGGAGCTTATTACCCGCGGGTTTGTGTATATGCAGGACTCCAAGCCTCTTCTGCGCCGGGCTGAAGCGATGCTGCGCAAGCAGCTGAACAAAGCCGGTGAACAGCGTGAATACAACCGCGCTGCCTGGGAACAGATGACGAATAACACGCTCAATCGTTATTTTAAAAGGGAACTGGGCCGAAGCCCGTACATTATGCCTTCCATTATGGAAGTATAAGTCTCATTGACTTTGAGCCTTAACTGTATCTCAAACATAAAAAGGGTGGATCCAAGGTAATTTGAACCTTTGGATCCACCCTTTTCTTCCGATATCAGAAAGCATACACTTCGAAGCATGTCCTGCTGTTTTGCAAGAAAAACGTCATTAACGGGGGCTCTTTAGCCTTAGTCCGCAAGCTCCAGCCCTTTCGTTTCCTTACCAAGTACCAGTACGCCGAGGGCACCGATCAGGATGGTCACAAAAAACATCACGAAAATGAATTCGATAGGGGTGCCATTTTGCTTCAGCACACCCACGAGCAGCGGCGCAATAACGCCCCCGATCCGTCCGAACGAAGTGGCAAGCCCTACCCCCGTTGAACGAACCTTCGTCGGATAGAGTTCCGGACTGTAGGCATATAAACCTCCCCATGCTCCCAGATTGAAGAATGACAGGGAAATGCCTGCTGCGAGCAGCGAACCTTCCGTGTTGGCGTAGCCAAACCAGATTGCGCTAAAGGCCGTTAGCACCAAATAGGTAACGAGCACGAATTTCCGCCCGAACTTTTCTATAAAATACGCAGCCGTAAAATAACCCGGCAACTGGGCAAGCGTCATAATCAGCACATATTGAAAGCTCCTGACCAGACTGAACCCTTTATCGACCATGACGGTCGGAAGCCACAGGAACATGCCGTAATATGAAAATACGACCGTAAACCACAGCACCCAGAGCATAATGCTCGTACGCCGATGTTCCACCGACCAGACCGAAGCCACTCGCTGCCCGAAGGTCAGCTTACGGGTAACTTTGGCTTTCTGCTCGATATACCTTGGCGAATCCTCGATGGCACGCCGCAGATAGAGCGCATAAAAAGCAGGCAGAGCTCCAATAACAAAGGCTGTCCGCCAGCCGTAATCCGGGATGACGAAGTAAGCAATGAGTGCGGATAGTATCCAGCCTGCCGCCCAGAAGCTTTCCAGCAGCACAACCGCCCTTCCCCGTTCATGAACCGGCATGCTTTCCGATACCAGCGTGGATGCAACCGGAAGCTCTCCTCCGAGTCCGAAGCCGGCAATAAAGCGCATCAGACACAGCATAATAAAACCGGTAGCCAGCGCGGATAGACCACTCGCAATCGAGAATATGAGCAGCGTCCACAGCAGAACATTTTTCCGTCCATATTTATCGGCCAGGAATCCTGCCATAGCCGCGCCGAATACCATTCCGATCGATGTGGTGCTTGTCAGAATACCTACCTGCTGTGAGCTCAACGACCATTCCGCTGCCAGTGCCGCAACAACAAACGAAATCATGCCGACATCCATCGCATCGAACATCCAACTGACACCCGCACTGAACAGCAGCTTGCGCCGCTTCGGTTCTTTTAACAATTGCATATTGCCCATATTAGCCGCCCCCTCTCCTATATCTTTCTATAATGTAGAGCGAACCATACGTCTGGTCAAGCTAGATTATGCTAAGCGGCAGGGTAACCTTTATGGTTGTTCCCTCCTGTAGCTTGCTGGACACGTGAACCTGCCCCTTGTGGTCCTCGATCATTTTTTTGCTGATCATGAATCCCAGGCCATTCCCTTTCTCCTTCGTCGTGAAGAACGGCTCCCCTAGACGGGAGAGGATCGCTTCCGGAATTCCGGAGCCATTATCCGTGAAATAGATGGCCACGGTGTGGTCATCGCCTATCTCCAGCCGAATGGTCAATTCCCCGCCACCCGGCATGGATTCCACCGCATTTTTAATAAAATTGATGAACACCTGCTTCAGATGATTCACATCACCTTCCACATTGGCCTCTCGCTCTCCGAAATCCGTTATAATCTCGACGTTATGTATGATGGCCTGCGTATTTAGTAGCGTAATCACTTGGTCCAGGAGCTGCCGGATATCGGCACGCTCGAATTTCACGCTTTGCGGTTTCGCCAAAAACAGAAGCTCACTGACGATCAGCTCGATCCTTTCGATCTCCGAGGAGATAATATCGAAATACTCATCCTTCCGGCCAGCGCCGGAGCGAATGAGCTGCACGAACCCTTTAATGGAAGTCATGGGGTTACGAATTTCATGGGCGATCCCTGCCGCAAGTTGACCGGCCATGGACAGCTTATCGGACTGGATCAGCCGCTCCTCTTCTTGGTGGGCCGCCTTTTTCATGTCGGTAATATCCGTAAAATGCGCCACATAGCCGAGTGTAGTTCCTTCCCTGCTGCGAGCTGTGCTTAGCATACAAGATACCCACCTGATATCGCCTTGTTTATGTATCAGTCTCTTCTCCAATTGCAAAGAAGCGGTCTTACCCGACTTTAGCTTCTCCATTCTATCTTTGTCCTTATTCACATCCTCCGGATAAATCCAATGGTAATAGGGATGATGCAGACACTCTTCCGCCTCATACCCCAGCATGACGCAAGCAGCGGGATTAATTTTGATAATGCTCCCCTCTGAATCGATGAATACCGTTCCAATCGGCGCTACTTCAATCGCTTGGACCATAAAATCATAGCTGAGACTTTCACTATTCATCATCGTTTGGAGATCCTCCTGTCTTTCATTGTTCCATCGTTTTACCTATTTCGAGATATCGGATTGCTTCTCCTTTCCTATCGCCTATTGAAAAATATAAATAAAGCAAACCAAAGGATAATTTGGACATGAAGCGAATATATTGTTATGAGGTTTCTAATTTTTGGTGGCAATTCCAGCGCTATTCTAGTGAAATTGAGAGAAAATGGTTTTTTTTGACTTGAACGCTATGGCTTTTTCGTTTATTGTGAAAGAAAGCAAGTCATTTACAATTGCTAGTCGTTAGGACCGTTAACAAAGGAGTTTGCGAGTATGTACACGGAACAAGATATTTGGATTGTGCTTACAGGCACGGGCACCTGGTTCAGCAGAATGATCCAATATTTCACGAAGGCCCCACTCAACCATGCATCCATCGCGTTTGATTCCGAATTACGCGAAGTGTACAGCTTTGGGCGAAAGAAGGCGAACAATCCGTTTGACGGCGGTTTAGTTCGCGAAAACCTGCGCGACCCCTTCTTCTACACTTCGGAATGCGCGGTTTATCACTTCCGCGTCAGTAAGGAAGACTATCAACGCATGCACAACCTTGTCAAAGAGATGATGCGTGATCAGGACCGCTACAAATATAATCTGCTAGGGCTGCTGGGTATATTGTTTCGGATTCATATTGATCGTGACGATGCTTTCTTCTGCTCCCACTTTGTTGCTACGGTGCTGGAGCAAGCAGGCCTGCGGCCTGTAAACAAGCCTTGTCATCTCGTAACGCCGGAGGATTTCTCCCATTCACCGCAGTTGAATGAAGTCTACCGTGGACCTCTCCACGGGTATCTTGCTCAAGACATGACATCCCCGCTGTCCCCATCACCGACGTTTACTCCTGTGACAACGAAAGGCCGAGGCAAGTTCTTCAGATTCGGAAAAACGGGTTAATACCGAAATATTTAGCTATCATATAAATATGTTTCTCTGATACCTTGGAAAAAAGCAGCCGGGCTCTCACCCGGCTGCTTTTTTATATGATTCTCGCGGGAGCGTAGCCACCACGTCAATGTTCAGCGTTAAGCCGATGGAGTCTGGTCCGACGTCTGCTCCAGTACCGTCTTTTCGACCACAACTGGACTAGATTCACCAGCAGTTTCAGCGAGCTTTTCCTGCTCCATCTTCTTGCGCTTGCGTTTGCGGTTAAAGTACACACCGATCAACAGAAGCGGAACGGCAATAAGCGCAATGTATAGCGATACGTCCTTAACCATGCCTTCTGCCGCGTTACCATACAGGTAAAACAAGGTGCCTACAACATAAAACTTGGTGGCTCTGCCCACAGCGGCATAAGCCAGAAGTCTCCATAACGGGAAGTTCAAACACCCCGATAGAATCGTGAACACCTTAAAGGGCACCGGCGTGAAGGAACCAATCAATATCGCGGCCTCGCCGTTTTTCTGAAACATGTTCGTTGCAGCGTCAATCCACTCTTTTTTCAAAATCTTGTATAGTACCGACTTCCCAAGCAGCTTTCCGATTAAATAACCCAGCGGCGTCCCCAGCAAGCACCCGATAAAACCGTACGTTGCGAGCCACAGCGCATCCTGCGGGTGCATGATGCTAAGCGAAACCTGCAGAAAAAAAGCGGGAACCGGAAAAATTACAGCATCAGCAAACGAATGAATAAACAATCCCCATGGACCAAAATTTTTCAAAAATTCCAAAATGTCCTGAAACATGTCTCAACCCCTAAACATTTTCTTCCTGCTTCTATCAGACCCTTTATAAATTATAGCACATAATTATACTGGAAAGGACCTAAGCGGCTCTATCCCTGTGTAAAAACCGCGTAAAACGAAGCATGCCATAGCTCCTATACACTATATGCAGCGAGTTCAACTAACAACAAAAAAACCTTTCTTCTTGGAAGAAAGGTTTTCGGTCACTCCTGCAAGCCGAATTCCATGCATGAATAAGCTTGCAAAAAAGTGCATTTTATTTAATTTGCAGATAAACTGCGGTGCGCGGAATGTCTTGTCGGACCTACGAACTCATTCAGCGGGAAGCCATTGGAGATGGCTTGGGTAATGAATGCCTTCGCTTGTTGTACCGACTCGCGAACAGTCAAACCTTTGGCAAGATTAGCCGTAATGGAAGCGGATGACGTGCAGCCTGCACCATGGGTGTATTTCGTTACAATGGTAGCGGCCTCGAACCATTCAAAGCTGTTTCCGTCATAGAGCAGGTCCATCGCTTTGCCTTCGCGGATCTTGCCTCTGTCTTTAATCAGCACATTCTTCGCGCCGCGCTCGTGAATGATGGCCGCCGCCTCCTGCATTTGATCCAGGGTCGTGATCGGGCCGGACTTGGCCAGCTGGGACGCCTCGAACAGGTTTGGCGTTACCAGATCGGCGCGCGGGAGAAGGAACTCCAGCATCGCTTCCGTATTTTCCGGCTGCAGCACTTCATCCGTGCCTTTGCAGACCATCACCGGATCGATGACGATCCGCTCCAGATTATAACGGTCGATATACTGGGACACGAGCTCGATGATCTCTACGGATCCGAGCATGCCGGTCTTCATAGCGTCGATGCCAATGCCCTCAAGCACGGTTTTCAACTGCGTTTCTACAATATCCAGCGCCACCGGGAAAACCTGATGATCCCATGTCTTTGGTTCCATGCAGACAATCGTGGTCAGTGCGGTCATACCGTATACGTCAAATTCCTGAAACGTCTTCAGATCCGCCTGGATGCCAGCGCCCCCGCTCGTGTCCGAGCCGGCTACGGTTAGTGCTTTTCGTATCGTCATGTTCCATGTTCCCTTCGCTTGTAAAATGATTACTCTATTATAAGAAAAACTCAGGGTGACGTCTATTCATTGATCGCGTATTCGCAGATGTCGAATTCTGCATGGTACCACATCACTCCGCATGCGGATTGTTCTTCCGATCGCTGTTGCCCCCAGATTTCCCTTGAATCACGATATATATCGTTGAAATCCGGGGGCAAAGGCGAACGCTTCGCTTCTACAGAACAATTCCGCCTGCTCCGTTGGAGTCTTACTTTTAAAACCTTAATGACAAATTCGCTTTAGCATCTATTCGTCGTAGATGTCGAATTCTGCATGAAAACACATCACTCCGCATGCGGATTGTTCTTCCGATCGCTATTGCCCCCAGATTTCCTTTGAATCACGATATATATCGTTGAAATCCGGGGGCAAAGGCGAACGCTTCGCTTCTACAGAACAATTCCGCCTGCTTCCGTTGAAGTCTGTCTCATAGGCCCTTAAAGGACAACTTCACTATAGCGTCTATTTCGCAGAGGCCGAATTCTGCTTATGATACCACATCACTCCGCATGCAGACTGTCTTCCGATCGCTGTTGCCCCCAGATTTCCCTTGAATCACGATATATAGCTTGTACATCCGCTTACCTCCAATAGGAGCAACGCCCCCTCGGAGTCACATCATGCATCTTATTGCTCCGTCAAGATCACCGGGCCATCCTTGGTAATGGCAAGCGTATGCTCATACTGCGCGGACCATTTGCCGTCCACCGTTCTTGCGGTCCATCCGTCTGAATCGATCTTGCATTGATATGTGCCTAGATTCAGCATCGGTTCAATGGTAATGACCATGCCCTCTTTAAGATGCGTCCCGCGGTTGGGCGGGCCGTAATGCGGCACCTGGGGCTCCTCATGCATATTTTCGCCGATGGCATGCCCTACGAAGTGGCGGACGACCGATAAATTTTGGGATTCCGCATAGGTTTGAATCGCATGGGAGATGTCTCCGATTCGATTGCCGATTACCGCTTGCTCAATGCCAAGATACAGGGATTTCTTCGTTACATCCAGCAGATGCTGCGCTTCCTCGGACACGTTTCCGACCGGATAAGACCACGCGGAATCAGCGAGCCAGCCATCATACTTCACCACCATATCAATGGTAACGATATCCCCGTCCTTTAATGGCTCCTTGCTCGGAAAACCATGGCAAATCACATCATTAACCGACGCACAGGTGGCATACGGATATCCGTGATACCCCTTCTGCTCCGGTGTCGCGCCGCGCTCTGCCAGAAACCGCTCGACAAATTGATCAATCTCCAATGTCGTCACGCCCGGTTTAATCATCTTGGCAATCTGCCGGTGGCATTCGGCGAGGATGTCCCCTGCCTTATTCATCTTGGCGATTTGTTCTGGTGTTTTAAGGATTATCAATCCTGCTCACTCCTTCTCATATGGCTGTTATCTCCTATTCAAATCAAAAAGCCTTAGCTGACCGAAGATTCTGAAGGACAGGCATCTGCCTCTCCCCACTCCCCGGCCAATAAGGCTGATTTACAATCACAAGGTGTATCTGCTTTCTTCTGGTCTGTATCCAAAAAAAGAAAAGCGAAAAGCGCCCTACCTCATCTTATTCTACTCCTAAGCCAAAGGAACCTCAATCATTTCCATTAGGAATACCTGTCTTTCGGTTTACACGCGGGCAGGCACGGGAACCGAGGCGTATGCTTGTTGCATCCTCGGAGGCAGCTTCAACTCGGCTGTAACCCAGAAAGTCATATGGCTCTCAATGACCATGAACAGAATCAGGGCACGCAGCATTTTATCTAACTTCGAACTTCATGTATCCAATGACAATCGTTTCTCCTCATATCATAAATATAATGTAAGGTTGCGCAGAAACGATAATTTTACACGCGAGATCACAATTCCTTTCTTTTTTTCCTATGTTCATTATATCAAACGGGCCGTTTCTTTAGCTTTCCACTTGTTTCCGGCAGCGTCATGGCAGGGCAACGGCAGCCAAAACCACATCAACTGCAAATGCAATATCGCAAGCTCTACCTTTAATACGAATCCAAAGGCAGAAGGAAACAAAAAAACCTTTACCTCGTTTATCGGCGATAAAGGTTCCATCTTATCAGAAATAGCTGAAAGATATGTTCGTGCCACGAAATGACGACTGTGCTGCAACTGTTGCTCCACTTCACTTGAATTACAAGTGTTACATCACAGCTGTTTAGCCGCGCCAATAGTCTTGCTGAAATTTTTACATTCCCTATATATTTCTCTTATTCTTCCTCCAAAAATAGAGCCGTCCCCCCGCTGCCAGCAGCACTGCTGCCGCTATCCACAAGACGGGCTTCAGTAAGAATGGAGATTGACCTGCACCCCGACCTTCACCTGGAGGGCCGCCCTCAGCAAGGGTATCAGGCCCTGATTCACTCGGAGCAGATGCATCTTCTGGAGGATATCCATCTCCAAGCTCAGTTAGCTCTTGGCCTGCGGTGGAGAGGAGCTTCGTACCATCACACATCCCTGTTCTGAGCTGGCCCGATTCGGCAGACGCGAACACCAGGAATTCGCTTCCTACGGCAAATTGATCATAACCGCAGCTGGCTGATGACACCGCCATTGTAAGCTGCGTCATTCCAGCTAATTCGCCCTTCCATACTTCCGTTACTTCTAACGTAACATGGACCGGATCTGCCGATGACATCACCAGCTTCGCCTTCGGGCCAACCAGCTTGGTCACTTTGCCTGCAAATACCGCTGCACTCCGTTCCAGGCCCTCCTCAACCGTAGGCGGCCCCGCACAGGAGCAAGCAAATACGTTGGCTGGTTTGACCGCGTACAGGCTCATGAGCAGCAGCAAGCAGCTTAGTATGATAGCCATGGATTTTCTCATCAATGAATCACCTCAATCCTTAGACGGCCCCCTCCCCCAAAATGTTCCAGCTGTGTATCCATAAATACACCCAATCTGGGATCTACCTCCGCAGATCACGGTGAGGCGGCGCTGGACGGCAAGATCTAAAGGGGAAAGGGCATCCAGCAAGAGGCTTCATTGTCATTGGCTATTTACTGGCGATGATCAGATAATGACGCTCCGTAGGATACTCGATTCCTTCCACATGCAGCCCTGCTTGCTCCAACATATCCTTCATCACATGTGGATCAACCCGATTCGGACGGGGAACCCGCTGCTCGGCTGGGTCCTCCTGCCACTCCAGACACAAGCATCGCCCTCCTGGCCGCAGCACTCTTGCCATCTGGCGGATGGATTGCTCCAACTGCTCGGTAATATGAAGGATCAGGGAGGCAATGACTCGATCCACAGCTTCATGCTCAAAAGGAAGGCTTTCCAGCAGCCCCTCCATCACCTTAATATTCGCAAGTCCCTGTTCCTGTGCACGCCTCTGCATCATGTCCAGCATGGCCGGCTCGGTATCCAGCGCGTAAACCGTCCCTGTCGTTAACGAGGCTGCCGGTATAGAAAAATAACCGGTACCTGCCCCGATGTCAAGGACATCCACCTCGCCGCTCACTTGGAGCTTTTCCAGCAGCGAAGATGCCGGTAACTCCTTCTTCCTTTCCGGACTTTCCAATCGGTCTATGAGTGACGGATCAAAGCTCTCTTTCATGGTATCGCTCTCCTCCTCGCATGATTGCATTTTGCTCATATGTACGTTTATGAACCCTGTGAGGGGAAAAATCCCCCTGTCGATCTACCATACCGTTGATAGGAAACGATGTAAACCGGTTCGTCGCTTAATCACTGTAACATCCATATTTCACTATATCGATCCTTATATGACTGTACTGATAAGATTTACGCTGTTTGAGAACCATTTTATATAATAACTGATCGCAATGAACACGCTGAATGATGATAAATCAGACTTAAAAAAGGCACCCCCACGATCATAATGACCATGAAGCTGCCCCATTTGTACCATTCGTCACGGCTTATCCTCAATCAGCACCTGCTCAGCCAGAAAATCTGCAAGATGAACGGCCTCTACGCCATTTTGCATGCCGGCACGCTCGATCCCCCACTTCATCTGCAGCAGACATCCCGGGTTCGAAGTTACGATGACCTTGGCTCCGGTAGCCTCCACATGTTCCATCTTGTGATCCAACAGCGTGGTCGACATTTCCGTCTGGGTCAGATTGTAAATGCCGGCTGAACCGCAGCATACCTCAGCCCCCTGCAGCTCGCACATCTGTACGCCCGGAAGCTGCTGCATCAGCTGGCGCGGCTCTCCTTGCACCCGCATCACATTACGCAAGTGGCAGGAGTCCTGATAGGTGACATTTAATGCCTCGTTCTGTGCACTTTTCGCATGAACCGGCGTAAGCGGCCTACCGAGGCTGTGCAGCAGCTCGGAAATATCCTTCACCTGATCTGCAAAAAGAACAGCCGCTTGCTGAAGCCGCTCATCCGGTTCGGCATGCATCAGATGATCATATTCCTTCAGCAGGGCGCCGCAGCCACCCGCATTGCTTGCAATGTAATCCACGTTCGCTTCTCCAAAAGCCCATATGTTCCGGCCGGCCAGCTGTTTGGCATCGTCCATTTCACCGGCATGGGCATGCAGCGCACCACAGCATACCTGCTCCTCCGGAATGACAATCTCGAACCCGGCCTGACGCAGCAACCGTACGGTATTTACGTTCGTGGATGCAAACATGACGTCCATAATGCAGCCACGGAACATGCCGACCCGGCCGACTTTAGATCCGGCCGCAGGGATAACCATAAGCCCCGAACCGCTGTCTGTCTTCTCGCGGCGGTAGGGCAAGCCAGCCTTACTCCACAGCTCTTCCAGGCCATCGCCTGTTACGTCAGGCAGCGCCTTTTCCAGCTGCTGTAGATGGTCGGGAAACAGCTTCATGGCCCCGGAGCTGCGCGCAAACTTCTGCAGCCCGGATTTCTGATAGAACGATAGCGTCTTGCCGATCAGCTTCAGTCTACCGCGATGTGGGAATATCCCTTGCAGGAACGTCTTACGGACGACTCGTACCGGCAGCGAATAAGGCTTCTCCGCTGCAATGGCCGCCCGAGTCTGCTCGATCAGCTGACCGTATTTCACGTCGGAAGGACATGCAGGCTCACAGGCTCTGCAGCCCAGACAAAGATCCATCTGGCTACGAAAGCTTTCATCCGGTTCCATCAAACCATCCACAACCGCTTTCATAAGCGCAATCCGCCCGCGCGGGGAGGCAGCTTCGAGCCCTGTCTCAAGGAATGTCGGACAGGCGGTCTGGCAAAACCCGCAGCGCATACAGTTCGTCAATTGATCCTCATCCAGCGTCAGCTTCAGCGATTGTGCAAGCTTCTCATGGGTTGGATTCATGCGCTATCGCCTCCTCTCACGATGTTTCGATCTTCTGATCCTGATCCGAGATCGAGCCCCGCTCTGCCTGCTCCGTCCGCTCCTGGAATACAATCCGCTTCCGGGTTTCCGCAAACAACTTGCCGGGATTCATGATCTGATGCGGATCGATCGCATCCTTAATGGATTTCATCATTTGGATGCCGGCTTCGCCCACCTTCCATTCCAGGTAAGGGGCCTTCACGATACCAACGCCATGCTCGCCGGTAATGGTACCCCCCATGGCAATCGCAGCCTCAAAGATTTCGGCGAATGCCTCCTCCACGCGGTGAATCTCTTCCGGGTCACGGGCATCCGTCATCGCGGTCGGATGCAGGTTGCCATCTCCGGCATGGCCGAATGTGCAAATCTGCACGTCGTATTTCTGTGCGATACGCTGAACTTCAAGCACCATGTCCGCAATCTTCGAACGCGGAACCGTCGCGTCCTCCAAGATCGTGGTCGGCCGCAATCGGGACAGCGCCGCAAGCGCGCTCCGCCTTGCCTCCATTACCTTCGCACCTTCTTCCGGTGTCTTGGCGATGTTAAGCTGAACCGCCCCGGAGGCGAGACATATCTCTTCCAGCTTCTTCAGATCCCGCTCCACATCATCGATGCTGCCGTCCTGCTCGATCGCCAGCATCGCTTTGGCGTGTACCGGCAGTCCGATTTTGGCAAAATCCTCAACCACCTGGAGGGTCGGCTGATCCATAAATTCCAGGGTACACGGGAAAATATGATTCGCTATAATATTCGAAACCGTTCGGGCCGCCGCGTTGAGATCGTCATAGACGGCAACCATGGCCTTCCTGTAAGAAGGCTTCGGAATCAACTTGACCGTGGCCTCGGTCAGAATGGCCAGCGTACCGCCCGATCCTACCAACAGTCGGGTCAAATCGTACCCTGCGGCGTCCTTCACCAGCTTGCCGCCTGTGCGCAGGATGCTCCCGTCCGGCAATACAGCCTCCAAGCCGAGTACGTAATCCTTGGTCGTTCCATACTTCAAGCCGCGCAGGCCACCAGCCCCCAGAGCGATGTTGCCGCCCATCGTGCAGATGATCATGCTGCTTGGATCCGGAGGATAGAATAATCCCGTCCGTTCAACCGCCAGATGAAACTGCTTCGTATTCAGACCCGTCTGGAAGGTCGCGGTAAGATTATCGGCATCGATTTCCAGCAGCTTATTCATACGGGTCATGACAACAATCAGGCCGCCCTGAAGCGGAATGGTCCCGCCGCACAGATTGCTGCCTGCGCCCCGCGTAATCACGGGTATGCGATGTTTTGAGCAAATTTTGACGATGTCGGAGACGTCCTGCGTACTTCCGGGAAAGATAACCCCGTCCGGCATCGCTTGATATAACGGCGTAGCATCGTAACTGTAAGAAACGAGGCTCTCCGGATCATCCTTGAACCACTTTCCGCCAACCACGGTGGCCAGCTGCTCGCGAATGACAGATTCCAGCATGTTGTTTCTCCCCCTCCCCTATAGGGTTTGACTGTATAAGGATAATCCACTACTTAACAAATCGGTTTCAACATCATCTATGAACCATCGCTAGGCTCTTCCGTTTGCTGGCTTTAATGAAGGTTTATGGCAGCGCCAGCTTCCCCATTACGGTCGGTCTGTTCGCTCCGGTAGCTGCCGGCAAATGGTTAGGAACGCCGAGCATGAAGTCATTGCCCAGCAGCGCAAAAATCACGGCTTCCTTGGCATCGTCATCGAAGCCCAGCGCCTTGGAGGTCATCACCTCCTGCTCCGGCAGCAGCTCTCCTAACATCGAGAGCAGCGTCTTGTTATGGGCCCCTCCGCCGGTTACGATTACTTCATCGATTGCGTGGCGTGGAAACACGTGTTTCACATAGCTATCCGCAATGGAATATGCAGTAAACGCCGTGGCCGTGGCCATCGTATCCTCATCTGAGAGGTTCCTGAGCCTGGCTTGCTCCAGAAACGAAACCGCATAGTTGTGACCGAACAGTTCCCTGCCCGTTGATTTCGGCGGTTCTGCATGAAAATAGGGGTGCGCCATCATCTCTCTTAACAAATCCTGATCCGGGTTGCCTCGGGCAGCCCATTGCCCGCTGTCGTCATACGCAAGCTGCCCTCCGGATAGCATTTGAGCTACGGCATCCATGATCATATTGCCGGGTCCGGTATCATAGGCCAGCACATCCGAAGGATCCGCCCCTGCGGGCAGCGCCGTGCAATTGCCGATCCCGCCGATGTTCTGCAGCAGTCTTCCCCGCTCCGGGTGCCGAAACAGGATCAAATCTCCGTATGGCGCAAACGGGGCTCCTTGCCCCCCAACCGCCATATCCGCCGGCCGGAAGTCTCCTACCGTAAGTTTGCCGGTGTGCTTGGCGATAACGGAAATATCGCCAATCTGTAAAGTCGAAGCGACAGCATAAGGATCCCCTTGTTCGGGTATGGGCTGATGCCAAATCGTCTGTCCATGAGAGCTTACCAGATCCACCTCATCGATTCGCATGCCGGCATCGGCAACCGCTTCCAGGACAGCCGCTCCAAACTGATACCCCAAGTATGCATTCATACTGCAAACAGCAGCGCTATTGGAATTCTCTTCACTGCACAAATCGCGCAGCCGCTGACGGAGTTCCGGTTCGTAAGGCTTGTTATAGTAATGCAGCAACTCAACCGATGCCTCGAAGCCGCTGCCGTGTATGCGGACGATGGCCGCATCGATGCCGTCAAGCGAAGTGCCCGACATCAAGCCGGCCACAACGGTAGGCCTTCCATCCTTCCATGGCGAGAACAGCATGCTTTACGCCTCCCCGTACAGCAGATAAGGAGCCTGCATCGTTCTCCACTGCTCCGCATCCTTGCCCCACTCGGCAATCATGCGCTGAAGTCCGGCTTCTTCGTGGATATGCCGTCGAACTTCCTCACTGCCCGTCAGCAAATCAATAAAGTACCGACTACGTCCTTCCGGCGGGCTAATCCACTGGAACTGATCCGGGTACATCCGGCTAACCAGGTGAAGCAGCACAAGCCCTGTGCGCACAGCCTCCACTTCTGCCGGATGCGTGACAAAGAGCATCACCCCGCCGCAGCCTTCGCCCTGATGCTTCGAGAAGGTAGGCGTCATGTACATGGAATGGGCATGAACACCTGGCAGTTCGTACGCGTTGAACGCCTTCGCCAGCTCTTCGCCATTGACCCATGGAGCGCCGATCCATTCAAACGGCCGGGTCGTCCCCCTGCCTTCCGAAAGATTGGTCCCTTCGAAGAAGCAGGTCCCGCTGTACAGCCGTACCGTATCCATCGTAGGGATGTTTGGCGACGGCAGTACCCACGGCAGGCCCGTGTCGGTATATTCCATACCGCGCGTCCAGCCTTCGAGCCCAATAACATCCAGATCGCAGCCTGTTCCCCGCATGTCATTGGCCATGCGCGCGAATTCGCCGATGGTCATCCCGGTACTAATCGGAATCTGCCATCCGCCCACCATGGATTCATATCCCTGCTTAAGGAAACCTCCTTCAACTCGCTTGCCGCCCAGCGGATTCGGCCGATCCAGGACAAGCAGGCTCTTCCCATGTTCGGCGCAGGCCTCCATGACGTACAGCAGCGTTGTCATATACGTATAAAAACGCACCCCAAGGTCTTGTATATCGAAGATGACCGTATCCACGTCCTTCAGCATGTCGGCGTCCGGTTTACGCCGCGAGCCATACAGGCTGTACACCGGCACGCCGAATACCGGGTCCACTTCATCATCGACGTGCTTGCCTGCCTGCAGCTGGCCGCGCAGCCCGTGCTCGCAAGCGAATAAAGCCTTCAATTCCGATTCAGGCAAGCCTGCAATCACCTCGATAGATGAACGAAAATCCGACGTGAGCCCCGTCGGATTCGTAATGACACCAAGGCGACGACCCGTGATTTTCTCATGCTTGATGTCCGGCAGCACGTCAATTCCGCTTCGTACGTTACCTCTTGTCATATGCTTACACCTCCTGCTTTCGAGGCTATGACACCGTCCTCCGCCGGTTTGGCCTCTTCCGGATTCAGTACATTATACGTAACCTTATGCTGGTATATGGCCCACATGCCGTTAAACAAAAATCCGAAGCCAACGACCGTAACCATCAGTGGAATTGCAACGCAGAAGGCTTGAAAGCATGCGCCCAGCGTATACGCCGGAAACTTCAGGAACAGCTTCACGCTGTGGGCCATGGCCTTGAAGATGCCCATCCCTTCCTGAATGACAAGCTGAAAGGTGTAGAATTGGGAGATGAGCGCCATGATAACAAAATAGGTCTGGAACACGCCAATCGCAAGATAACCGATTCCCTCTTTGCCCCCGTAGTACCACCAGGTGGACCACAAGATGAGCACCATCACCACGAAGAAGAAACCCATGACTACCGCAGGTCCTAATCCCTTAAGCGCACCTTGAAACACATCCTTGAGTCTCGACTTGCCCCGTTCCGTTCTGCGGTGATACGCATAACAAACTCCGTAAAACAACGGCATGTACAGAACCGGCAGCAGCACCAGCGCTGTCCATAGCGGAACGAACATAACCACCGTAACGAGCACCAGCGAGGTAATCATGCTGTATAAGGCCACCGCCGTAATCTCACGGTAAATCTCAACCCCGGTCTTCTTCAACACATCATTCAGCTTGCGCATAGCTTACCTCTCCTCTTCGTCGTTGTTTACCAATCGATACGCTGCTCCGTCTCAGGATCGAAGAAATGCACTTTATCGAAATTGAAAATGAAGGTTTTGTCCATGCCCGGATAACCCGTCGTTTCAGGGTGAACCTTCGCCGTAACCGTCCGGTTCCCTACGCGGAAGTACACCAGATTCTCCGAACCCAAATGTTCGACGACCTGGACCTTCGTGGAGTACTTGTAATCCAGATTGGTTGTGCCCGGCATATCCTCACCCGTAATATGCTCAGGGCGGATCCCCAGGATAAGGTGCCCGTTATCGTATTTGCTCAGCGCATCCGCCATCGAATCCGGGATGGTAAATGTGCCGCCTTCCATCCGGAGCACGTTCCCTTCCTTCTGCACATCGATGAAGTTCATCGGCGGGGAGCCGATAAAGCCAGCTACGAACATATTTTGCGGATTCGCATACAGCTCGGTAGGTGATGCGATCTGCTGGATAATTCCGTTGTTCATCACGACGATCCGCTCACCGAGCGTCATCGCTTCAACCTGATCATGCGTGACGTATACAATGGTGGCTTCCAGGCGCTTGTGCAGCTCGGACAGCTCCACCCGCATCTGGACGCGAAGCTTCGCATCCAGGTTCGACAGCGGCTCGTCAAACAGGAACACCTGCGGATCGCGCACGATGGCCCGCCCTACCGCAACGCGCTGACGCTGTCCGCCGGACAGCTCGCGCGGCTTCCGGTCGATCATCGACTCCAGGCCGAGAATGGTGGCTGCCTGCGATACCTTTTGCTCAATATAAGCCTTTGGCTTCTTCAGGTTCTTTAAGCCGAAAGAGAGATTCTCGCGAATGGTCATATGGGGATACAGGGCATAGTCCTGAAACACCATCGCGATATCACGATCTTTCGGGTGAAGATTGTTTACCACTCTGTCGCCGATGATGATATCCCCGGACGTTTGGCGCTCCAGCCCGGCAATCATGCGCAGGGAAGTGGTTTTGCCGCAGCCGGAAGGACCGACGAAAACAACGAACTCTTTATCATTGATCACAAAGTCCGACCCCGCTACAGCGGTAAACGTCCCTTTGTTGTCGTCTACAAATTCTTTTCGTATATTGCGGAATTCTACGCGTGCCATAACTTTGCCTCCTTCTAGCCTTTAACGGCTCCAATGGTGATGCCTTGCAGGAAATAGCGCTGAAGCGAGAAGAACAGAATCATCATCGGCAGTGCCGCGACGGTTGCTCCAGCCATAAGTGCGCCGAAATCGGTCGTGTCCGCATAGACGAAGGAAGCAAGACCGACCTGAATCGTCCTCATCTCCGTCGAGTTAGTCACGAGGAAGGGCCAGAAGAAATCGTTCCATGATGCAACGAACGTGAAAATTGCCAGCACGGCGAGACCCGGTTTCGCCATCGGAAGAATAACCTTCCAGAAGATGCCGAATTCGCCGCAAGCGTCGATACGCGCTGCATGAATCAGAGAGGTAGGCAGTGATGACATGTACTGCTTCATCAAGAAGATGTTGCCCACGCTTACAATGCCGGGAAGAAGAATAGCCGTATATGTATTCCCGAGATCAAACACGTCAATCATCAAAATATAGAGCGGAATCAGCGTCACCTGCGCCGGGATCATCATCGTACTGAGCAAAATCCAGAATACCGCTTTGTTCCCCGGAAACTTCAGCTTCGCAAAAGCATAACCTGCGAGCGAAGCCAGGAATACGTTGGTCACCGTCAGGATGGATGAGATCAATAAGGAGTTAAAGAGCCACCTCATGACGTCGGTTTTGCCAAAAAAACGCTCGTACGGGGCTACGGAGAATACCTCCGGTATCATTTTCGGGATAAACGATGCTGCTGACTTCGTGTCCTGCACAGAACCGATCAGCATCCAGTACATCGGAATGATCGTCAGAACGCTCCATACCACCAGGATGACCGAGGCCACAATCAGCATGATCACTTTTGATCTTGATTTCATAGGTGCACCCCCTTTTAGCTTCAGAAATAAACGTTAGTACTCCACGTCGGACGAGAAGTACTTGAACTGAATGATGGAAATGACAATAATCAATGCAGCCAGTACAAAAGATTGCGCTGCCGCGAGTCCAAACTCGTAGAAGTTGAACGCCGTGCTGTAAATCAGATAGGCGATCGTTGTCGTCGCGAAGTTCGGTCCGCCCTGGGTCATCAGGTACACCGAGATAAACACCTGGAAGGATGTTATGACGCCCGTCACCAGCAGGTATAATGTGGTTGGTTTCATCAGCGGCCACGTAATGCGCCAGAATTTGGACCAGCCGCTGGCATGGTCGATGTCCGCCGCTTCATACAGCGATTTCGGAATCCCGCCCATGGCGGCCAAATAGAGAATAATGCCCGCGCCATGCGAACCGAGCCAGTTCATCAAGATGAGTGAGAAGAGCGCTGTGTTCGATTTACCGAGCCATATGACCGGGTCCAATCCGAACAAACCGATAAAACGATTCAACAGCCCGGCATGCGTCGGGTCGTAAATCGCGAGCCACACGACCGAAATGGTGACGCCGGAAGCAACGGCCGGCAGGTACATTGTAGCCTTGAAGAATGTTTGCCATTTGTTCTTCATCTGGAAAATAAAAAAGGATAATGCATACGTAATGACAATGTTGACCGGAACCGTGCCGATCGTGAATATGACTGTATTCTTCATGGATTTCCAGAACACTTCATCCTGTACCATCCGTGTGTAGTTGTCCGTTCCAATCCATTCGGAGCCCATTACGCTGTATTCCTGGAAGCTCATCAGAAAAGCGGAGGCGACAGGGTAAAGCGTAAATATCAAGAACAACAAGACTGGAGCCAGAATGAATAAATACGCCCATCCATATTCGCGTAAGTACCCCTTCATGGGGGGACGTGATGGCCGGGCTTGCGCCGGGGCAGTCTGCATTTGATTTCCTCCTTTGCGCACAGGTGAAGTATTTTCATGAAGCCCTTATAGAGCCTTTAGCGATTGGTTTAAAAAGGGAGTGCCCCGATCGTTCCTGCTAAGGACAACGGGACACCCCCTTATAACTTCAATTACTGTCCTAAAATTTGTTTGCCTTTGTCCTTGAAGTCTTGTGCGATCTGCTCCGGCGTCTTCTCACCCGAGAACAGCGCTTGTATATTCGGCTTCACCACTTGCTCCTTGAACTTCTTCTGGTTGCCTGAAGCTTCTGCATCAAGGTTCAGAGTCACCGGAATTTCCTTGAAGTTTGCGAAAATTTCCGCTGCCTTAATTGTAGATTCCGTACCGAGTCCTTTACCTTCATAAAACTCCGCCTGGGATTTACGTACGAAAGGCAATACCAATTCATTGGCGGAATTACCGGCTTTCGCCCCGCTCAATCCTTCCATGATCAGGAACGTGTTCTTTGCATGCTCTTCGCCTTTATCCTTCTTCTGCTTGAACGCTACGTAACCTTCACCAAACATGGATGTCTTCCGCTCAGCCCCGTCATTATGCGGAACCGGCAGCAGAACGAAGTCGATTTTCGCGCCTTGGACCGTACCGCTGTCGATATCCTTCGCACGGTTCTGCAGCATCACGTCATAGTAAGGGATCGCCTTGGACACGATCGCGGCTTCCTCGGCGTAGAACAGGTCCATCCGTTTTGCCGGTGTAATCGCGGCAGTCTCGGCAGGCAGATGACCGGCTTTCATCAGATCCGACACGAAGGTCATCGTATCCAGAATCCGTTCGTCGTTCCATTGGAACTCGCCTTTATCGTTCAGCACGTCCGGCATGCCGTTGCTGCGCGTCAGCATTTCCATGAAGTCCAGCGAAGTGCCGTCCGTTACCAGCGCATATTGCGTATTGCCATTAGGAAGCTTCTTGGTCAGCTTCTCGGCAGCTGCCTTGAACTCGGTCCAGGTCCAGCCGTTCTCTTGAATGGCCTTCCAGTCGATTCCCGCTTCTTCGAGAATCTTCTTGTTGCCGCCCCAAGCCCAAAGGGATTGGTACAGCGGAAGCCCATACTGCTTGCCCTGGATTTGACCCAGCTCAAGCGTTCCCGGCAGGTAGTCGTTTTTGATCTCGTCCGTAATATAAGGGGTCAGTTCCAGTGCCAGGCCTGTATCTACATAAGCGCCATCCACCGCGTGGAAGTAAAGATCAGGCGGATTACCGGCATTCAGGGCCACGTCGAACTTCTTCGGACCCTCAGCCCAGGAGAGCACTTCGGTTTGGACCGTAATATGCGGATATTTTTCTTTCAGATCCGCTACATGCTCTTTCAACTCATCTTCGTATTTACCATGTACCGGATAAGTCCAGACGACAACCGTATCCTGCTTCGGTGCGGCTTCACCGTTTCCTTCCGAAGTGGTTCCTGTTCCGCCTTCCGGAGCCTTCGTCCCGCCGGAACCGCCGCAAGCTGCGGTAAACACGAGCATTAAAGAAGCCAACAATGTAAGCCAACCTTTTTTCTTCATGTACTACTCCCCTTATCATTTATATATTTGTGGTTTTCGTAATGAACTACAACCGCTTGATCGCTTGCCGGCTCTCATCCAGGTATTTCACTGAATTCTCGTAATTCCGGCTGGCGACGCCAAGATATAAAATATCGATAAGATTAAGCTGCGTAATACGAGAGGACATCGCGCCACTGCGAATCTCGTTCTCCGTGGAGGAAGTGTACAAGGGAATGTCCACCGATCGGCTCAAGGTAGAATCGCCGTATTTGGTAATGCCAATCGTCTTGCATCCCTTCTCCTTCGCAATAGCTGCCGCGCGGATTACTTCATCCGTTTCACCGGAGTAGGAAATGCATACGGCCGCATCATCTGGAGTCAGCAGCACCGCCGAGGTGAGCTGAACATGAGGGTCCGGAAAAGATATGCATACCTTATTAATCCGCAAAAATTTCTGTTGGGCATCCATCCCGATCAGATTTGAAGCCCCTACCCCGAACATGAAAATGCGCTTCGACTGATCGAGGGCCAGAACGGCCTCTTCCACCTTCCCTTCCTCCATAATCTTCATCGTATCCCGAATCGATTGAATGTTGTTGTTCGAGACGTTCTGTATAATTGCAGAAATGCTGTCATTGGGCCGGATATCCTGATATCCGGTGGCTAATGGCTCCTGCAAGTCTCCGGCTACCTTCAGCTTCAGATCCTGATAGCCTTTGAAACCCATCGTTTTGCACAGGCGCACAATGGCAGCCTGACTGGAACCGCTTCGGACTGCAAGATCCGCGACCGACATCTGTATCATCTCTGCCGGCTCCTGCAAAATGAAGGCTGCAACTTTGCGCTCGGACGGATTTAATGAATCATACACCTCACGCAATCGAACCAATCCGCCGTTCATTTCTTGCCCCCCTTTACAAATCATCCTCTGACGGTCACTACTATGTAATATTAATTTACACATCTTGAATGAAAGCATGACTGGTATCGCTTTCAATATCAGTGGATTGAGTTCATTATAAATTGTATGAAATTATATTTCAATACTTAATTAATGATTTAAAATTTTATTTTACAACACTTCTGTTTTCTCCTATACTGGATATAGAAAGCGAAGTGGTTCAATATGGAAATTTTTATCGGTGTTGATGGTGGCGGTACCAAGACTGAAGCAACCGCTATCAATAGCGCTGGAGAAGTGTTGTCCCGGTATACCGGAGGTTCCACCAATCCTTATATTGTAACCTTTAATAAAGCGATGGAGGAACTCCGAACGGTGTTGGATGGGCTTCTGGCACCTCTTTTTGATAAGTCATTATTATTAACATCAATATGTCTTGGTATGTCAGGTGTGAGCTCTGCAGAAGAACGGAGCCAAGTTCAGTCTTTCCTTCATTCCTATCTCCAGCAGCGGCAGCTCTCGATGCATATTTACATGCGCTCGGAAGCCGAAATTTCATTAATGGCCGTACTGGAACGGCAGTATGGAATCCTTGCGATCTCGGGAACCGGATCCAATACCTACGCTATAACCAAATCGGGAGACATTCACCGCGTCGGTGGCTGGGGACATCTTCTTGGAGACGAAGGCAGCGGTTATCAGATCGGACTTCAGACTCTGAAAACTGTCATTAAGAGCCATGAGGGCATTTTGCCACCCACCATCATGAGCAGCCTGATTGTTGCAGCCTATCCTCTCCAGCATATTACCGATCTCAAATCTTACATTTACCAGCCCGCTATAACGAAACAGGATATCGCTTCCTTCGCCCGCTGCTGCATAGAAGCAGCCGAAGCCGGTGATGAAGCGGCAGACCGTATCCTCCGGCAGCAGGCAGCAGAACTGGCCGATACAACAAGCGCTCTCATCAGGCAGCAAGCTGAATTCGCTGAGAGTGAACTCGTGCGGATCGGCTCGATCTTCAAACATTCGCCATTGTTCCGGGAAACGTACGCCGGCATTCTGCTATCGCGTTATCCCCGCCTCCGGTTCCCTGAAGGAAATCGTGAACGTACACCCGCCCATGGTGCGGCTCTGTTAGCCTGCAAGCTATTTACAGACGGCGTCTCTGACTTGCTGTAGCTTTACATCAGTGCCCGTCCATATTCCAAGGCAAAAAAGGAGACCTGTCTCATGACGAATATTCTAAGTCAATTGACAACCGAACAGCCTCATGAAAATACGCAGAACATTGATCAGTTGAGCTCAGAACAAATTATGATCCTCATCAATAACGAGGATAGCCTGATCACGGATGCGATCCGCGAGCTTATTCCTCTTATAGCCAGAGCTGCAGATCTCGTTGTGGAAGCTTTCCAGAAGGGCGGCAGATTGTTCTATATAGGTGCCGGAACCAGCGGCCGAATCGGGATTCTGGACGCCTCCGAGTGTCCGCCTACCTACGGAACAGACCCTTCCATGGTGCAGGGATTGATCGCAGGTGGTTTCAGAGCCGTGAAGGAAGCTATCGAAGGTGCCGAGGATAGCGAAGAGTTAGGTGAGCAGGATATCAATGAAAACGGTATCAACGAAAAGGATGTGGTCATCGGCATCGCTGCAAGCGGCCGCACGCCCTACGTTCTTGGGGCGATGAGACGCGCCAAGGAGCGTGGAGCCGTTGTCATCGGACTCTGTAATAACTACGAATCGCCGATGCATCAGTATGCGGAATTTGTAATTGAGGCTGTTGTCGGACCCGAAGTAATTATGGGCTCCACGCGTATGAAGGCCGGTACTTCGCAAAAGCTGATTCTGAACATGCTGACAACGACCGCCATGATTCGAATCGGCAAAGTGTACAAAAACCTGATGGTCGACCTCAACCCGTCCAATAACAAGCTTGTGCACCGAGCCAAACGTATCATTACCCTGGCAACCGGAGCATCAGAGGATGCTGTGGAGAAGGCGTACCATGAAGCCGGCGCCCACGTCAAAACCGCTATCGTGATGCTGCTGGCTAATGTCAGTGCCGCGGAAGCGTCCAAACTGCTTGACGGCACCAGCGGATTTGTGCGCAGCGCGATCGATATGAAAACGACGAAGTAATTTCAAGTGTGAGCTTCTATGGCCTATGATGAACATCTAACGTAAAATGAAACGGGATATCCTCAGATCATGTTGATCTGGAGATATCCCGTTTATTCGTTCGCCATTATACTTGTAGTCGTCACCATGTGATGGGCTGATTGGTCTCGTTGTTCTTTATTGTCCATTCATGCCCTTATCGGATCATTTCAGTTATAACCTCACTCGTGAAGCTGGGTCTTTGGAACGCGTAAATTCATCGACCCTGGACCGACTTCCATCCTACCTGTTGTTCACTCCACTCCCACAGACGAGCGGCGAGCTTCGGATCCCTTGCCTTCTCGGTGATTTTGGCCGGTTTGCATTTGACGTAGTATTCCCCCGTCACATGCTCCACTTCAGGACTTGAAGCCAAGTATATCGCTGTCCGAGCTCCTTCAAGCGGCGTTAAGAAGAACGGGCGAAGCAGCTTGTGAACCGCATTGCCAAAGCCTGTGTCCCTGTTAACGCCAATGCTGGTGCTGACGGCACCGGGGTGGAGCGTATTGACCGTGACCCTTGTCGGCTGCAGCCGGCGCGCCAGCTCCTTCGTGAATAAAATATTCGCCAATTTGGACTGCGCGTACCCTTTGGCCACATTGAATCCCTTACCGAGATTAGGGTCATCAAAATGGATGCCGCCCACTTTATGCGCGCCTGAGGATACGTTCACGATCCTCCCTTGCCGGGCATGCTGAAGAGGCTCCAGCAGTTCGTTCGTCAACAAAAAATGCCCCAGATGATTAACCCCCATCATGGCCTCATATCCGTCCTGCGTCAATTCCCGCTTGATGGTGACCACACCCGCGTTGTTCACCAACACATCGAGTCTGTCATATTTGGCCTTAAAGTCGGAAGCAAACGCTCTGATGCTATCAAAGGACCCCAAATCCAGCGTCATCAGCTCGATGTCCGAGCTGCCGCTCTCCTGCTGAGCTTCGCGAAGAGCCGCTTCGCCCCTCGATTGACTACGGCAAGCCATGATCACATGCGCTCCGCTTTTTGCCAGCTCCACTGTCGTAGCCAAACCCATGCCGGAGTTCGCCCCTGTTATCATGACGATTTTGCCTGTCATATCATTCATGCACAACCTCCTGTTCGTATCCTTCTACCCTTGTAATAAGAAAAACGACTATCGACGTACTTTCTCAGGAGACAGACCGCATTTAGCGGAAGTTTTTCTTGCGATATCAGGAAGGTCCAAGCTTCGAAGTTTATACTTTCTGATATCTAAAGAAAAACGACTATCGACGTACTTTCTCAGAAGACAGACCACATGTAGCGGAAGTTTTTCTGCGAGATAAGGAGGGTAAGCCTCTGAAGTTTATACTTTCCTATCTCTAAAAAAAAGCCCCGCCACCAACATCCATTTGGAGACGAGACTTCAATAACGCACCGGAAAAAGCTTATGTCAGACTTATACGCCTCAGGCGGCGCCATTCATGGCAAGTATGATGGCAGCCAGACCGAAACAGAGATTCAGCAAGCACAGAAATACCAATGTCTGCTTCTGATTGAGCCCCGTTGCCAGCAAACGATAATGCGCCTGCGATGCATCGGCCTGATAGATCGGCTTGGACTGAAGCATTCTGCGGATGACCACAATGATATTATCGAAAATCGGTACGCCCAGTGCGAAGATCGGAACGAATAAGGACGCCAGGGTTGCACCTTTAAACGCACCATCCAGGGCAATGATCCCGAGTATGAACCCCAGGAAGGTTGCACCGGCATCCCCCATAAACACTCGGGCCGGCGGCTTATTATATCGTAAATATCCCAGCGCAGCACCTACAAGAATGACGGCAAGCAGCGCGGATTCGCCTCTGCCCAGCGTAATCGCCACAACAAACAGCGTGCCTCCGGATATGGCGGAGAGCCCTCCAGCAAGACCGTCGATGCCATCCGAGAAATTAATAACGGTCGTTACGCCAAAAATCCACAAAATCGTTAAGATGAGCTGCAGCCATTCCGGCAGGTTAATATACTGACCCGTAAACGGATTGTTGAATCCTTCAAACGCGATGCCATAGCTGTATACAACAACGGCTGCGCTGACCTGTACAATGAGCTTCGGCAGCGAGGCCAGCTCCTTGCCCTGGGACTTATACCAATCATCCACAAGTCCAATGCCAAGAATAAGAGCACTACCGATAAAAATGCCTACCGCTTCCCTTGAAATGGCGCCGGTAAGCGCAAAATAAGTGATGAAAAATCCGATAAATATGGCGACCCCCGCTGTCAGCGGTATCGGCTCGCGGTGTATTTTCCGCTCGCTGTCCGGTCTTGGCTTGTCCACAAAATCAAGCTTGATCGCAAGTTTACGAAATGGCGGAATCAGCACCAATACCAGCACCATGGATATGACAAACGCTGCAAAATAGAGCATGGTTTCCTCCCAATAAATGATGAATAATGGAGAACATTGCATTCTAAGTATATGACTTATAGCGAACTCTATCAACCTATCAAAAGAAAAAGACTGCTGCATCAGTAGAATTTCTACTTAGCAGCAGCCCTCCCGGACTCACAGGTTAAGACTCCTTCTTCACCGCAAGTCCAATGATCATAACGATAAGTGCCAGCAAAGCAATCAACTGATCGATGGTCATGGCCAAAAGCCTCCTTCAAGCAGGATGGCTCTTGCCCGGGCTACACATCTCCCTCTCCCGTTAAATGCCTTACGTTTTCCCCACTACCATCTTATGAGGGCCCCCACCCGTTTTATGACGGGCCGCCAAAAAAACCTGCTCCCGTTCATAAAACGCGGGAAGGCAGGTTGTATTGGCATAGCTTGGAATATGAGCACGGATATGGTGATGAGATGAGCTATTCGTACGGAGCAGCAGTGCTCATCCCGATGCTCCTCCGTGTTTCGAATATGACTCGCTACGGATTAGGCTTCCCTTACTCCGTCACGATGTCATAAATCAATACAGGCGCATCCGCATGATCTGCAATCCGAATGCTTTCATACAGCTTCTGCTTCACGTCATCCACGTTCTCGCGATTAGCATGAATGGTTACAAGGGAATCACCCTTCTTCACGGCATCGCCGACCTTCTTGTTCAGCATCAGGCCTACAGCCAGATCAATCTCGGATTCCTTCGTCGCGCGGCCGGCTCCAAGCAGCATCGCTGCGGTACCGATCTCATCCGCTACCAGCTCTGCGACAACGCCGTCCTGCTGGGCAGGAAGCTCAATCAGATATTGCGCCTTCGGCAAACGGTCCGGATGATCCACCACGGACGGGTCCCCGCCCTGGTTCTGAATGAATTCCTTGAACTTCTCCAGTGCCTTGCCGTTGCGGATAACCTCTCTTAACATCTCTTCGGCATCTTCAAGCGAATCTGCCTTCTGCGCAAGGTAAACCATCTGCCGGCCCAGAGCCAGGCACAGCTCCTCCAGATCCTTCGGTCCCTCGCCGCGAAGTGCATCGATCGCTTCCTGCACCTCCAGCGAGTTGCCAATCGCAGCGCCAAGCGGCTGGCTCATATCGGAGATGACCGCCATCGTTTTGCGGCCTACGTTGTTGCCGATGCTGACCATGGCGTGTGCCAATTCCTTGGCATCCTCCACCGTTTTCATGAACGCGCCTGCGCCGGTTTTAACATCCAGCACAATCGCATCCGAGCCGGCGGCGATCTTCTTGCTCATGATGGAGCTGGCAATCAGCGGAATGGAGTTGACGGTGGCCGTCACATCCCGGAGCGCGTACAATTTTTTGTCCGCTGGGGTGAGGTTTCCGGTTTGGCCGATGACGGCGATTTTATGTTGATTCACAAGGTTCACAAATTCGTCTTTGCTGATCTCCACATGGAAGCCCTCGATGGATTCCAGCTTGTCGATCGTTCCTCCGGTATGGCCGAGGCCGCGTCCGGACATCTTCGCTACCGGAATATCCAGAGCCGCTACGAGCGGAGCCAGCACCAGCGTCGTCGTGTCGCCTACGCCCCCGGTGGAATGCTTATCGACCTTGATTCCCTCAATTGCGGACAGATCAATCGTTTCGCCGGAGTTTACCATCGCCATCGTCAAGTCCGCCCGCTCCCGGTCGGACATGTCCTGGAAGTATATCGCCATGTTCATGGCGCTCACCTGGTAGTCGGGAATGTCTCCCTTGGTATATCCGTCGATAAAGAAATTGATCTCTTCTGTTGTCAGTTCCTTGCCGTCGCGTTTCTTCGCAATTAAATCAACCATTCTCATCGTACATTCTCCTCACTGTTTGCGATGATTGTATTCCTTGGGCATCACTACAAATGCGGATCCTATCGCTGTTGCCCCCAGATTCCTTAGATTGTTAATATTGTTGGAATCCGTGGGCAAAGGCGACCGGTTCGCTTCTCCAAAACCAATCCGCTTTCTTCGTCGGGACAGTTTGATTACAACGAAATCGCCGTATCCAGGGCCACTTCCATCATCTCGTTAAACGTCGTTTGCCGCTCCTCGGAAGAAGTCTCTTCCCCTGTGAGCAAATGATCGCTTACGGTCAGGATCGTCAGGGCGTTTATGCCGAAACGTGCGGCAATCGTGTAGAGCGCCGTTGTCTCCATTTCCACGCCGAGAACCCCATGCTGCATCAGCTTCTCCACCACGGATTTGTCCTCGCGGTAGAACACATCGGACGTGAACACGTTGCCGACATGCATCTTCAGCCCTTTCTCCTTGCCGCGCTCATACGCGCCCAGCAGCAGCGGGAAGCTGGCGATCGGAGAGAAATCATAACCGTTAAAGTGGTGACGGTTCATGCCGGAATCCGAGCAAGCCGCCTGGGCCAGAATGACGTCGCGCACACGAACATGCTCCTGCATCGCGCCGCAGGTTCCGACACGGAACAAATTTTTTACGCCATAATCCCGAATGAGTTCATTGACATAAATCCCGATGGAAGGCACGCCCATGCCCGAACCCTGCACGGAGATGCGTTTTCCTTTGTAGGTTCCCGTAAATCCGAGCATGCCCCGCACTTCGTTGTAGCAGGTCACATCCTCCAGATACGTCTCGGCAATAAATTTAGCCCGCAGCGGGTCGCCTGGCAGCAGAATCGACTCGGCGATATCTCCCGGTTTCGCTCCAATATGTGTACTCATGTCCCATTCCTCCACTAGTTCGATTATTTCAAATCATTCAAAAAGCTGGTTCCATGCTCCGGCAGCTTCACGCCGAAGTTGTCGGCAACCGTGGCGCCGATGTCGGCAAAGGTTTTGCGAAGCGGCAGCTCCTTGCCTTCCGTAAAGCGAGGGGAATATACAAGCAGCGGCACGTATTCACGCGTATGGTCCGTGCCCTTGTAGGTAGGATCATTGCCGTGGTCGGCCGTGATGATCAGAAGATCATTCTCCGTCATTTTCTCGAACACCTCAGGGAGGCGCCGATCGTAATCCTCCAACGCTTGGCCATATCCTTTCGGATCGCGCCGATGTCCGTACACGGCATCGAAATCCACGAGGTTCAGGAAGCTCAGACCCTTGAAGGATACACCCAAGGTTTGCACCATTTTATCCATGCCGTCCATGTTCGATACGGTTCTGACAGCCTTCGTTATGCCCTCGCCATCATAAATGTCGGAGATTTTTCCGAGGGCGATGACGTCAAGACCAGCATCCTTCATCTCGTTCATCGTGGTACGTCCGAAAGGCTTCAAGGCATAATCATGCCGATTCGCCGTACGCTTGAAGCTTCCCACCTCGCCAATGAACGGACGGGCGATGATCCGGCCGAGCATATAAGGATCTTCCAGCGTGATTTCGCGGCAGAACTCGCAGATTTCATACAGCTCTTTCAGTGGAACGATATCCTCATGCGCAGCGATTTGAAGCACGGAATCCGCCGAGGTATAAATGATCAGCGCTCCCGTTTTTACATGCTCTTCGCCAAGCTCTTCGATAATCTCCGTTCCGCTGGCCGGCTTGTTGCCGATGACCTTCCGTCCGGTCTTCTCTTCGATCCGCTGGATCAGCTCGTCCGGGAACCCGTCCGGGAATACGCGGAATGGCGTATCAATATACAAGCCCATGATCTCCCAGTGCCCCGTCATGGTGTCTTTGCCATTCGAAGCTTCCTGCATCTTCGTATAGTACGCCCGAGGTTTATCCGCGGCCGGAACTCCTTCGATCTCCCGGATATTGGACAGCCCGAGCGCTGCCATGTTCGGCATGTTCAGCCCGCCGCACTCGCGGGCAATATGACCCAGGGTGTCGGATCCGATATCGTCAAAATCAGCCGCATCCGGTGCTTCGCCGATACCTACAGAGTCCAATACAATTAAATGAATTCGATCAAAACGTTCCATCTCCAAGTGATCCCCCTCATATATGAGTTTTTACATCAAAACTATCCATAAGGCTCGCTTGTTGTTATCCTTCCATGACTTGCTTACAGGAACAGTCCCGCAATCGTTGCCGACAGCACGCTCACCAGCGTTGCGCCGTACAGCAGTTTGAGGCCGAAACGGGCAACCACGTTCCCCTGCTTCTCGTTCAGGCCTTTGACTGCGCCGGCAATGATGCCGATCGAGGAGAAGTTGGCAAAGGATACCAGGAATACCGATACGATTCCCACAGTGCGTTCGGACATATCCGTGAAGTTGGCCAGGTCGAGCATCGCGACGAACTCGTTCGATACCAGCTTCGTAGCCATGATGCTGCCTGCATCCACTGCCTCTTTCCAAGGCACGCCCATGACAAAAGCAAACGGGGCAAAAATGAATCCTAACAGCTCTTGGAAGGTAATCCCGAAAATCATATCAAAGATGCCGTTGATCATCGCAATCAACGCAACGAAACCGAGGAGCATCGCGGCAACGGTAATCGCTACCTTGAAGCCGTCCATGATGTATTCGCCCAGCATCTCGAAGAAGGATTGCTTCTCCTCCTCCTGCACCTCCAGGATATCCTCATCCTTCTCTACCTTGTAAGGGTTGACGATGGAAGCGATGATAAATCCGCCAAACAGGTTAAGCACAAGCGCGGTTACCACGTAACGCGGCTCGATCATCGTCATATACGCGCCGACGATCGACATCGATACGGTGGACATGGCGGAAGCACACAATGTATACATCCGATGCTTCGGAATGAGGGCAATCTGTTTTTTTACCGAAATAAACACCTCGGATTGCCCAAGAATCGCGGAAGCAACCGCATTGTAAGACTCCAGCTTGCCCATGCCGTTGACTTTACTCAAGACGAGACCGATATATCTTACGATAAACGGCAGTACCTTAATATATTGAAGTATACCAATCAATGCGGAAATAAACACGATTGGCAGCAGGACATTCAAGAAGAACGGACCCGCACCTTCATTGGCAATGCCGCCAAACACAAACTCGATCCCGGCTCCGGCATAGTCAAGCAGCGCTTTAAACGTATTCGCTATCCCTTTAACAAGATACTCGCCGAAATTCGTGTTCAGCAGAAAAAATCCAAGGATCAGCTGCAGCACAATCATGACAGCCAGCGGACGGTAACGGATGCGGCGCTTATCATTGCTGATAAGGAACGCAAGACCGAATACGACCAGCAAACCTAGTATGGCGATTATAAATTTCATCGTCGTTGTTCCCCCATAGGTGTTTTTTTTGATATGACACGTCTACCGAATCATCGAAAACCGGATATTTGCAACATCATTTAGTAGGAAGAGCTGGATTGGCCGCCCTCCATAATTTTCACGCCGGAGCTGGCACCGATACGCGTTGCGCCTGCTTCGATCATGCGGTCCATATCTTCCTTGCTGCGGACGCCGCCGGAAGCCTTCACGCCGGTGTTCTCGCCAACGGTTTTGCGCATCAAGGCTACGTCTTCCGGTGTGGCTCCGCCCGTGGAGAACCCTGTTGACGTCTTCACAAAATCCGCTCCCGCTTTCACGGACAGCTGGCACGCACGTACCTTCTCTTCTTCTGTGAGAAGACTTGTCTCAATAATAACCTTGACCAGGGCTTTGCCCTTTGCTGCATCCACTACAGCCTGAATATCGTTCAGCACAAGCTCATCGTTACGATCTTTGAGCGCACCGATGTTAATGACCATATCAACCTCCGTTGCCCCGTTAGCGATGGCATCCTTCGCTTCAAAAGCCTTTACTGCGGATGTCGTAGCTCCCAGAGGGAAACCGATGACCGTGCATACTTTGACGTTGGTGTCCGCTAGCTGCTCAGCACAGTAGGATACCCAAGTCGGGTTCACGCAAACCGAAGCAAATCCGTACTTTTTGGCCTCTTCCGTAATTTTTGCAATCTCGGCTTGGGTTGCATCCGCCTTCAAGAGCGTGTGGTCGATCATTCCTGCTATATTCATCTGGTTAAAACACTCCTTAATCTGTTTTTTTAGTAACTTGTAAAAGCGCTATCATAACGCTTAATCCTTTAGACGGGACCATCATATCACAGCCTTGAACATATGTAAAATACATATTGAAAATATGTTCATTCCGATTTATGGCAATGATATTTATCATTGTTAACTAAAACGACAATCCATCATTCAGGAATAATCTAACAATTCCCTCCGTTTACTATGCTCTATACCCGATCAGGGTAAACAGAAACAAAGAATCGGCCTCCTATTCAGCAAGGGTCATTCAATTTCTGCGCACAAAAAACACCCCGTCCAGGTAAGTTTGAAAGCCGTAACCGGTTCGAATCTCCCTGAACGAGGTGCTGTAAACTTTGACAATATGTCAAACTTTTTATGATAACAAGGCTTGCGCCGTAAACTGGTCCGTCACCAGGATGTTTGCATATTTGCCGATCAGCGCGGCTCGAATGGCATCTACCTTACGCTGCCCGCCTGCCACGAGAATGGATTTCTCCTTGTGGCGCAAATCTTCCAAATCGATGCCCACCGTACGGTTGTTAATATCCTCGCTGCACACCGTGCCCTCCGCATCAAAAAACCGGGAGCAAATATCGCCGGCGCCGATCCGCTGCAGCAGCTTCTGTTCCTCCTTGCTAAGATAGCCAAGTCTGAACAGAAGCGCATCCTCATGAACGGTACCCACCGTGAACATGGCGATGTTCGCTTGTTTGCCTAATTGGATAATCCGCTGGATATGCCGGTCCCTCTCCACCATCTCTTTCAGCTCGGTGGTGTCAAAGATGACGGGCAGCGGCAAATATCTCGCCATCGTGTGGTACGCCTCGGCAAACAGATTGACGATCTCTGCGGCATACGTGTTCACATGCGAATGACTGACGCCGCCCTTCAACTGCACGACCTCGACGCCCCGAACGGGCTTCTGCAGCAGCTGAAGCGCCACGGCATGCATGGTCGTTCCCCAGGTCACGCCGATGATGTCGGCATCCTGGACCGTTTCATGCAGGTAATCGGCTGCCCTTTTGCTGATATGCTTCTGGATTTCACGGTATTCATTGATAGGGGAATAACTCACCAACACCTGTTCCAGGCCGTACTTCTTCTTCACTCCTTCGCCCAAAGCGTCCAGGTCCTCGAGAGGGTCCACGATGCTGATCTGCACGTAGCCCTGCTCCTTGGCATGCTGAAGAAGCCTGGAGACCGTGGGACGTGAAACGCCGAGCCTTGTCGCGATATCCTGCTGGCTGTAATCCGACATATAATACAATCTTGCCGCCTCAATGCTAAGGCGCTGTTTATCCTGATCCATGATCCAACCCACTTTTATTATGTCGTAATCGAATTGGGTCCATTATACATCGTTATGCTGATGATTTCGATAGCGGCCGTCGTTATGAACAAACAAGCGTCCATATCAACGGTTGTATTCCTGATGTCTCAGGGATACACCGTTGATATGGACGCTTGCAAAGGATCAGCCTATACCGGCTGAACGTATTCGAGCGGAGATACCCGGCCATAGGAGGTCTTCGCGCCCTGGATCGGCGCCGCCCAGGCCACGGCATTGGCAATTACCTGTTGAATTTCAGGTTGATGGTAAGTAGGGAATGCTTCATGACCCGGTCTGAAATAGAACAGCTTGCCGCGTCCGCGCTTGTAGCAGCAGCCGCTGCGGAACACCTCACCGCCTTCGAACCAGGAGACAAACACCAGTTCATCCGGTGCCGGGATCTCAAAGCGCTCACCGTACATTTCCTCCTGCGGAACCTCGATATATTCTCCAAGTCCGCTTACGATCGGATGGCTCGGATCGATGACCCACAACCGTTCCTTCTCGCCGTCATCGCGCCATTTCAACGCGCCTGTGTTAGTGCCGAGGAGGCGCTGGAAAATCTTCGAGCCGTGACCGGAATGCAGGACGATGATTCCCATGCCGTCCAATACGCGCTGGCGCACTTTTTCCACGATATCATCCCGTACTTCACCGTGAGCCACATGCCCCCACCAGATCAGAACATCCGTTGAAGCGAGCACCTCATCCGTCAAGCCGTGTTCCGGATCATCCAATACGGCGGTGCGTACGACGAACTGAGCATCTTTTCCCAAAAAATCGGCAATCGTACGGTGGATACCTTCAGGGTAAATCTTAGCGATCTGTTCATTATGTCTCTCGTGCCGGTATTCATTCCATACCGTTACATTGATATTAGCCAAGGGTAGTGGCCTCCTTTAATATTGAAATCCAGCGACCTCTTATACATTCATCCCAAGTATAGGCTGTGTTACAATGAACGGGAATGTGTGAAAGTTACTCTTTTTGTACAAAAACGACTTCGCGTTTTTTTGGGGAGAGAGGGTGGAATTCGTGCTATCGATGAACGCTGACTATGTGCCAAGAATCAAACTGATGGGCTTTGTCTCCTACAAGAACCCCTGGATTCATTTCAAGCGGAACACACACGAGTATATTCTGTATTTCGTGAAGAGCGGCGAGCTTCATATGCGGGAGAACGGCGTTTCCCATGTGCTCAAGAAAGGCGACTTGCTCGTCCTTGAACCGCATTTGGACCACGAGGGAACCCAGAAGCATCCCTGCGACTACTACTATATTCATTTTGAACACCCCGATATTCGTCAAGCGCCCGAGCGCCCCTTACCCTTGCTGGCCAAGCAGTGGATCATGGGCGAGAACGAGACGGCAGGCAAGAACGACAGCAGGCAGCTATATTTCCCCAAGACCTGCACGCTAACCCAGAAAAAAAGCCTTCATCATATGTACCATGCCCTCGGCGAAATGCTGCAGCTATATAGGCGGAAGCACTTTAACCGCAGTTTGACCGCGATCAAATTCATGGAAATGCTGATCGAGCTGTCCCGGGAGAGCCTGTTCGATGAGATGGAGAAGAACAGCCCACATACCAAGTCCTATATGAAGGTGCATGCGCTGCTCGACTACATCCATGAACATTACGCTGAGAAAATCATCAGCTCGGATATCGAACAGCGCTTCGAATGCAATTATGATTACATCAATCGGGTATTCGCCAAGCTTACCGGTCATACGATCATGCGATATGTGAATCAGGTAAGAATCAATCATGCGAAGGAATTAATCGAGGCCACGCACCTTAGCTTCGGTGAGATCGGGTATCTGACCGGCCTGGAGGATCCGTTCTATTTCAGCAAGATCTTCAAAAAATACGTCGGCATGTCCCCGAATCAATACTATAAGCAGGTCCGCGAGAAGGAATAAGCTTGGCTTACCCGTTTTCTGGCTCCCTGCATTATGGTCGTCGTATCGTAGTGGATAGAACCAAGCAAGCGTTTAACGGTTGACCTTCGGCGTTGGGGATAACCCGCCACCCCTCCAAGTTAATAGGGAGTTATCCTTGCACTTCTCCACATTTGTTCACAAACGCTGGATAACTTCCTTGTATTAAAAGATCGGAAATTCAGTTTGTGCGGAACGAACGGGGATAATGTTCATAACTCTGTGTATAACGAACTTATTCAAGATGTTATGCACAGTTCTTCCGGTGTGAGGTAAGTCTGCCGTGTTAATTATCCACATGCGTTGATTTGGATTTTTCCGCATGAACCCGGGAATCATGACATATAAAAAAAAGCGAGAACAGGGAAGCCTCCTCCCTGTCTTCGCTTTTTAATAGTAAGATGCCCGTCCGCTCATAAAGACATCGATATCTAAAACCACCCTTTATATTGCTTCGAACGGCTCCCTTCTGCTGCCCTCGTTACTTGCGCCCGTAATCGGCCTTAATCTCGCCCCAGCTCTTCGTTTGCCATTTCAGAACCTTGTTCTCATATGTATTGGTTCGAAGCCAGTGCTCGGCCCGGTCCACCAGATCCCAGATCTCTTGGGTTGACGCGTCGCGCGGAAGCGTGGTCGCCACCTTCTTCTGCTTCAGCCATTTGATTGCATTCATGGAATCGCTGTACACCGTTTTGGTGCTGCCGATTTTCTTCAAATAAGCCAGCGCGTGAACGATGGCCAGAAACTCGCCGAGATTGTTCGTTCCCTTCGATATCGGTCCGCACGAGAACAGAATATCTCCCGTCTGCGTATCCACGCCTTTGTACTCGACGGGTCCCGGGTTTCCTCGCGTCCCCACATCTACGGAAATGCTGTCATAATCGATCTCACCCGGTTCTTCGGCAGCAGATGCACTGCTTCGCTTGTAGTTTTTGGAGCCTGAACTGCCCGATTTGCCTCCAGACTGCTGCCCCCAGTAATTTTTATAACCGGCCGCATATGCCTGTTCCGCTTCGCTTCGGGATTCGAACGCCTTGAACTTCGCACCTGTAAACTGATTGACCTGCTGTTGGCATTCGCCCCAGCTTGTATAAATTCCGGGCACTTTACCTACCCAGACTACATAATATTTTTGCTTCGCCATTATAAACCTCCATTCCGAACTAACCTCTCTAGCGTACTATATCACATCCTCCGAAACCAACAAAAAAAGCGCCATCGTCTCCGATCCGCTTTCTGTGTTTGATCTTATTCAATTGTTCCTGTTTCGTCGGCTTTACTCTCACATGCTGTGACAGCGCACTGTAATCTTCGTTGGTCTTTCTCATTGAGACGGCTGACCATGTTCCGGCACGTTCCGCTTTGCGGAGCGCTTTTTGCGTTTTGGTACGGGCCATAAGGCTCACACTCCTTGTATTATAGAATTCCCTTATATTGTACGGCAAAATGGATGGGAATGGAACAAAAGGCAGTCTGGGATTTCCTCTCCTTCTTCATAAAACCTATGATATAATACGGAATCATTGGAGAATAGATCCAATTAAGATAAGAGGGGTTGAAGCGATATGAAACTAGAGCGGCTCATATCCATGATTTACATGCTGCTGAACAATGAGATCCTGTCCGCGTCTGCCCTGGCAGAGAAATATAACGTGTCCCAGCGAACCATATACCGCGACATTGATGCAATCTGCGCAGCCGGCATTCCCGTTGTATCGTATCAGGGAGTGAACGGCGGTTATGGCATTATGGAGCAATACAAGATGGACAAAAGCTTGCTTGGCTCCTACGATGTCAGTGCCTTGATCACCATCCTGCACAGCATGTCCACGGTGTTTGAGGATGAACGGGCCATGGATACCATTCAGCGTCTGCAGACCATCGATCGTTCCGCCAATTCGGCATCGCAGGGATTGTCCATGGATATCGGGAGCTGGCGCTCTTACAACGAAAGCCTCCGACTTCTTCGCCGCGCCATTACCGACAAGCATGTGATCTCCTTTCAATACATAAGCGCCAAGAATGAACGCATTCACCGTAAAGTCGAGCCCCTGCGACTCATGTATAAATTCGGCTCCTGGTATTTGTACGGATTCTGCAGAACAAGGGCCGATTACCGCGAATTCCGAATTTCGAGGATATCGGAGCTGTCCCCCTCCGCCGAGCCCTTTTTGCACCAGCATTCGGAGGAGCACACGCACGGTCCTCATCTTCAAGAGCAAAATCAGCACGACCGAGGGGAGCAGCATCCCTGGGAGCCTTCATCCGATGCGATGGAAGTCATCCTTCACGTATCCCCCCGGGCCTTGGCGAAAGCGATGGATCAATTCTATGATGTGCAGCGGGAATTTTATGAAGACGGCTCGCTCCGTCTCACGTTCAAGGTCCAAGATCCGGATTCCTGGTGGTTCTGGTCGACCCTGCTGAGCTTTGGCGAGGATATCGAGATCATTGAGCCGGCTGGCTTAAGGACGCTCATGCAATCCAAATTAGAAAAAATGCTGCAGGTATACGCAAAAGTATGACAGTCCGCTGTCATACTTTTTTATTTACAATGTTCCCAAGAAAGCAAAAACAAAGAAGCCAAAGGGGACGATCACAATGAATTATCCTGTAAAAATGTATGAGTATCATGTATGGGCCAACCAAGCGATATTCAACCGTCTGCTGGAGCTGCCGGGGGAATTGTACAATCAGAAAATAACGAGCATTTTCCCAACCGTATCCGAGGCGTTGATTCACATTTACACGGCGGATCTTGGATGGATCAACATTTTGTCGGGGATGGATATGAAGCAGGCTTTAACAGAGGCCTTCCAGCTTCGGGAAGAGCTTGAGTCCATTTCACTGGAGGACCTAAACCTCCGGTTTATCGAACTATCCGAGCGATTCACGGCCTTTCTGGGCCAAAATCCTGACCTGGAACGGATCATCCGATTGGATAATCCTTATGCCGGGATCCGGGACACCCGCCTCTCCGAGATCATACTTCATGTCGTGAACCACGGCACCTATCATCGTGGAAATATTGCTGCCATGATGCGCCAGCTCGGAAGCTCCTCCGCGATGACCGACTACGCTTTTTTTTGGTACCAGAGTGAACCGGAGTTGGTCTTGCCTAAATAACTCGCAGTACTAGTGGCAATCCCCTGATCCGAAAATTCCATGCCGGTTCAGCCCGGCAAAAGCCTGCTCCGAACGGGTTCGAAGCAGGCTTTCCTGTTTCCTGTTAAAAGCGTGTTACAGTTTGCGTCCTTCCGTCAATCGCACCCAGAAGCCGCCTTTAAAGCTCTTCGGTTCATGGGAGATAATGAACGCCTGCGGCGACATTTTGGATAGTGACTCCATCAACCGCCGCTCATTCTTCCGTTTCACGAGAACTTGAAGCACGAGCCGTTTGCCATCCTTGCCGTCCGCTTCCCAGGCAGTCACGCCATACCCCTTCTCCCGCAGGTTCATCGCCAGGTTCGTCTCAACGGAATTCACGATAACCTGTACCACGATGTACCCGAGTGCCAGATACTCTTCGATACGACTGCCGGCATATACGCCAAGACCGAAGCCCAGGCAATAGGCCGCCATATTAAAGGGATTGTCCAGATTTTGCAGGACGAGATTAAGGCCGAGCAAGTAAACGAATACCTCCAGCATGGCCAGGAGAGAGGCGATCCCTCTCCTGCCTTTGATCATCAGAATCAGACGCAACGAAAAGATTGAGACATAAACCACGTTGATGCCGATGATGGAGCCGATAAGTGACAGCGAGATCATAAAGAATCGCGGGTGGCGATGTACTCTGGCCTTGGCTTCTGGCCCGAATACGGCTGCTTGACCTTATTCTCCACGCTGTTATAAACCATGAAAATATTGCTGCGCGGCATCGGCGTAATATTGCTGTTCGAACCGTGCATAATATTGCAGTCAAAAATCACAATTGAACCGGCTTTGCCGACAGGCGTGTCGATACCGCTTTTCTGCACCATGCGTGTCAGGCTGTCATGATCCGGAACGCCGTACTCCTGTTTGCGCAGGGAATCCTTGAAATGATTCTCCGGCGTTTGGCCGATGCAGGCCACGAATTCCTTATGCGATCCAGGCACAACCATAAGCGGTCCGTTATAAGAGTAGTTATCCTCCAGAGCAATGGAGCAGCTCAAGGCTCTCATACGAGGCATGCCATCCTCAACATGCCATGTTTCGAAATCGGAGTGCCAATAGAACTCTTTGCCCGTGAAGCCCGGTTTGTAATTAATCCGCGATTGATGGATATACGTCTCGCTTCCCAAGAGATACTCCATGATCGCCAAGAGTCTCGGATGCCGGGACAGCTTCTTGAACACTTCATGGCTCTCATGCACCGCAAAGACCGATCGAACTTCGTTCCCGCCCGGCTCCCGGATTACTTCATCCTGGTTCAGCTCTCTTGCCGATACCTGTAAACTTCGGGCTTCTGCCTGATATACCGACAGCTCTTCTGGACCAAAGAAGTCTTCCAGAAATAAATATCCGTTGCGCTCATAGAAGTCGGATTGCTCCTGCGTTAACGCAGCATCCGGCGTCCATTCCGAATGTACGACAGGATCCTGTCTCTTTAGGATCCGGGGTTCCGAATGCACTCTTGAAGGATAAACGTCCAGTTCTTTTTCCTGAAGGGCCGACACATGATTATTACTCATCGCATATCATCTCCTTAGTCTGAAATTGGGGCAAGCAGCGGGTAGGTTCCTTCCTTATCGTGAACTTCCGCGCCGGTAAGCGGCGGATTGAATACGCAGACCATCCGCATCTGCGAACGAGCTCTCAAATAATGCTTCTCGTGACCGTCCAGCGCATACATCATGCCTGGGGAAATAGGGTACGTTTCCCCCCCGACAATCTCGATTTCCCCCTCGCCTTCGATGCAGTACACGGCTTCGACGTGGTTTTTGTACCAGATCAGCGTCTCCGTTCCCGCCTTGATGAGGGTATCATTGAGAGAGAAGCCCATGCCGTCTTTTGTAAGCAGAAGCCTTCTCGAGTTCCATGTCGTTGTATCGATGTCATCCTTGGTATCCACGATCTCTTCCAAATGTTTAACAATCATGACAACCTCTCCTCTGCTGCTAATTGTTTGATACTGTTCTCAAATATCCCCAATCCCTCTGCCAATGTGTTCATTTCAATCGTAAGCGGCGGCATTAGCTTTGCCACTTCGCTGTACGGACCGGACGTTTCCATAATCAGTCCATGCTCGAAGGCCATCTCGGACAGCCTGCCTGCGAGCTCCGGCTTATCAAAAGCAACCCCCTGAATCATGCCTCTGCCGCGGATTTCGCCGCCGAGCTGAGGATAATCCTTCACAACGCCTTCCAATGATTGGCGAATCCGATTTTCCCTGATGCCGATATCAAGCTGAAAATCTTTCGTTTTCCAATAATTCAGCGCTTCGGCTGCTGCAACGAATCCGAGATTATTGCCCCGGAAGGTACCGTTATGCTCCCCCGGCTCCCATATATCAATCTCCGGTTTGATCAGCGTAATCGCCATCGGCAAGCCAAAGCCGCCAATCGATTTCGAGAGGCATATGATATCCGGCTCAATGCCGGCATCATCAAAACTAAAGAACGGACCGGTTCGGCCGCAGCCCATCTGGATATCATCCAAAATCAGCAGCATTCCCTTATCCTTGCAGATGCGTGCAAGCTTCTGCAGCCATTCCTGGCTGGCGGCGTTCAATCCGCCTTCCCCCTGCACCGCCTCGACGATCACTGCGGCCGGCAGCGGAATTCCGCTTCCCGGATCATCCAGAAGTTTCTCCATATATGCCATCGTATCCACGTCGTCACCAAAGTAACCGTCATACGGCATAAACACGGAATGACTTAGATCCACGCCGGCACCCTGGCGCTTGAAGGAGTTGCCGGTTACCGCCAGTGATCCGAGCGACATGCCATGAAAGGCGTTCGTGAAGCACAGAACGGTGCTGCGCCCTGTCACTTTACGGGCGATTTTGAGCGCGGCCTCTACGGCATTCGTTCCGGTCGGACCGGGAAACATCACTTTGTGATCCCACCCGCGCGGCTTCAGGATGACCTCCTGAAATCGGGTCAGAAACGTTTCCTTCGCACCCGTAGCCATATCCAGGCTATGCGTGACGCCATCCTTCAGGATGTAGTCGACTACCTTCTCGCGAATCTTCTCATTGTTATGTCCGTAATTCAAAGCCCCGGCTCCCGCAAAAAAATCAATGTATTCATTACCCTGCGTATCCCACAGCTTCGCATTTCGGGCCTTGTCAAAAACCGTCTGAAAGCTCCGGCAATAACTTCTTACTTCCGATTCCAGCTTGTTAAACACAGTAAGCTTCGGTTTCTCCATGACTTGGTTGTCCATAGTTCCCTCCATTTGTTTAAATGTCATTGAAAAAGGGGCCAATCACGAATAACGGCTCATCTTCATGGGACGTTCCATCGGGGAACATCTCTGCTCCATAACCTACGGTTACGGTGCTGGGAATGGATTTCTCCTCGGCATAACCGAGAAACAAACGACGGGACGCCATGTTACTCGGCGATACCGTAGCTTCAATGTAACGGACGCCATGGCATGCCTTCTGATTCATCAGATTTGTCAGCATTGCCTTTGCAACGCCTTGCCTCCGATGCGAATTAGCAACGGCCACTTGCCATACGAACAGCGTCTCCGGATTGCGAGGAGAACGGAAGGCGGAAATAAAACCGATGATATCTCCTTCATGCTCGGCAATCATGCAGGTATCATGGAAGTAATCTCCAAGCAGCATGTAGCAATAGGGGGAGTTCAGATCAAGCGATCCGGTGTCGCGTATAAGCTCCCACACCCGGGTACCATCCCGGGCTTTCGGTCTTCGGTAAACAATTTCGGTATCGGTATCCACAGCCATTCTATACAATCACCTCTTTCCAGAACTAATTTCCGTTGGAACGGAATCGCTGCAGGAAGCTCTGCAGCCGCTCGCTCTGGGGATTATCGAATATCTCCTCCGGCGTGCCCTGCTCAACGATCCTTCCCTCGGCTCCGAAGATGACGCGGTCCGCGATTTCCTTCGCAAAATCCATCTCATGCGTAATCAGCATCATGGCCATTTCGCCTTCCTCCGCGATTTCCCGGATGACCTCCAGCACTTCGCCGACCAGCTCGGGATCCAGCGCCGAGGTCACCTCGTCAAACACCATAACCTTTGGCCGCATGACCAGCGCTCTGGCGATGGCAACCCGCTGCTTCTGGCCCCCGGACAGATTGGACGGGTACATCTTCAATTTGTCGGCCAAACCGACCTTACTGAGCATGGAGACGGCCCGCTCCTCCGCCTCCTCCTTGGATAAACCCAGCACTTTGCGTGGGGCCTCCGTCACATTGCGAAGCACGTTCATGTGCGGGAACAGATTGAAATGCTGGAAGACCATGCCGACATTGCAGCGCATCCGGTGCAAATGCTTTTCATTGGCCCGAACCAGCTTGCCCTTCTCTTCCATATGCCAGAGCAGCTCACCATCAACCTCGATGGTTCCCTCGGTCGGTTCTTCCAGCGTCATCAGCATCCGGCCCATCGTTGTTTTGCCTGATCCGCTCGGACCGATCACAGCCACCTTTTCTCCAGGCTGCATCTCCAGATCAATGCCTTTAAGCACCTGTAGATCACCAAACGACTTGGTCACGCCGGTATATTTCACAATCGGCTTTGTACCCGTAGCGATATCGGGATTTCCCTCCTGCTGCGGCACCTTCGACGCTTCCGCTTGCTCATCGATCACAACGGCATTCAATTGATTCCCTCCTTTTATTTTCCACGCTGCAGATTCATGCGTTTTTCCAGCCTTTGCACAAGCAATGAGGCGATATAACTGATGATCAGGAACAGAATCCCGACCATCGTATACGGTTCAAATGCACGAAACGACTGCGACACGATATTTTTGGCGGTCAGCATCATCTCCACAAGCGTTATGGCGCATAGAATCGGCGTCTCTTTAAACATAACAATCAAATAATTACCCAGTACCGGAATGATCGGCGGCACCGCTTGCGGCAGGATAATACTTCGCCAGGTTTGGGCTTTCGTGTAATTCAGTGCTGTGGCAGCCTCCCATTGTCCCTTCGGCACTCCCTCGATTCCGGATCGGTACACCTCGGACAGATATGTGCTGTAATGCAGCCCGAGACCGATCACCCCGGCATAGAAGGCCGGAATGGAAATTCCGGTAAGAAGCGGCAGACTGTAATACAGGAAGAAGACCTGCACCAGCAGCGGTGTATTGCGAATAAATTCGATCATTCCCTTGGTTATTAATGACAGCACCTTAAATCGGCTCCGCGCTGCAAAAGCAAGCAGCAAGCCGATGACCAATGCCACCGCGAAAGCGCAGATCGTCACCCATACCGTCATTTTTAATGCACTCAAGAGCTGGGGCAGGATATCCCATACATAGTTCCAATCCCACATGACTATAACCTCCCCGCTGTCCATTTACGCTCCAGCAGTCGAACTGCCAGCGAAACAAGCGTAGCAATGACAAAATACATGAGGAGCAGCAGCACCAGAATCTCGGTCGTCCAGGAGATGTAATTATTGCGGAGCACCATCGCCTGATACGTTAAATCCGCCATCGTGATGAAATAAACCAGTGAGGTGGATTTGATGAGCTCCACAAGCTGATTCCCGAAGGGGGGAAGCATTCGCAGGGACGCTTGAGGCAATATGACATTCCACAGTCTTTGCCAAGGCTTCAGATTAAGCGCTACAGCGGCTTCCCATTGTCCTTTCGGAACGGCCAACACGGCGCTGCGAACGATTTCCGAGCCGTATGCGCCGAAGTTCAGCCCGATCGCGAGGATCGCAGCCAGCATTTTCGGAAGCTCGAGGCCGATGAACGGAAGGGCGAAATACAACCAGAACAGCTGCACCAGCAAGGAGGTCCCCCGAAAGACTTCCACGTACACGGCTGTCAATGTGCGAATGAACCACAGCTTCGACAGTCGGCATAACCCGGCTGCAAAGGACATCACGACCGCAAGAATGGCTGAAAAGAAAGCAACTACAATCGTGATCTCTGCCCCTTTCAGCAGCGTAGGGAGAAAATCAATCCACGAATTCGGCATGCTACTCCCCGCAAAGGGCAGCGGCCGTCATCTCGCCCGGGAGCTCTTCTTCTGTGAACCCGAACTTCTGCAAAATTTCCAGCAGCTCGCCCGACTCCTTCATTTTTTGAAGCTCCGCATTATAAGCCTCCTGGAACTCGGTATCCGCTTGGCGGAAAGCCGTAGCTCCATAACCGCGAACGCTTTCGCCGTCGATGACCGGCTGTTCGAAATCAGCCACGCGTTCGATGCTGTCGTCGCTGGCCGAATCCAGCATCGCCTGCAGGGACGGCCCCGTCATGGTAATTGCATGCACCCGGTCTGCCTGAAGGGCGCTAATGGCCGAGGCCTGATCGGGGACCTGCACAATCCGGTCCGCAGGAATGCCGGACTTTTCCATATAGCCGATTTCGACCGCACCGGTCATAACGGCAACCTTCGCTTGATCATGATTGGCAATATCCTCATAACTTCCGAGTCCCAGCGGATTCCCTTGCTTCACCGCAATGGCTTCCCCGATGCTGTACTCCGGATTAGCAAACAATACGGCAGAGCAGCGATCCGGATTAATGAACATGCCTGCGGTAATTAGATCAAACCGCTCGGCCTGCAGTCCGGCAACCAGCGATCCGAATTCCGTAAGCTCTCCCCTCATTTCCTTGATGCCAAGCCGCTCCAGAATAACCCTCGCAATTTCAACCGCTTCTCCTGTCAGCTCCCCGTTGGCCTCTTTATAAGCATAAGGCTTCTCATTCGCAAATCCCACGGTGATATACCCCTGCTCAATGGCTTGCTCCAATGTACTCCCTTTGTCACCGCAAGCCGCAAGCGACACCCCCATAATCAATGACAACATCAGTACAACCACTCTTTTCAAAACTTTCCACAACCTTTCATTATGACTTTGGTATGCTTAAAAATGGCATGTTGAAATTACTCATGTTAACACATATGTTAACTAGGATTTAACCTATTCAGATACCTTGCATGGGCCGAACCTTCAGGGAAGATGATTCATCCATCTCCTTCCACGCTTAAACCCAATGCCATCTGATCGATTTAATTGCTTTTGGTTAAACATTTGCAGGCCTTGCCCCTCCTCTTTAGCAGAATACAAAAAGACCACCAAACAGGGGATTTAGACATAGCTCCGCCAGCAGGGGGTCAAAAAATAGAGAAAAGGCCCCTAAAGAGAATTAAGGGCCTTTGTTATGAACATCCATTATGTATGCAAGACCCATCCACTGCTGACGAGGTTAGCTGACGGACTCGGGTAAGATGGTACCCTACACTCGTGATTCCAAGTGACTCGCCCCTGGTGAAACTGGTTCCCCCGCTTTCCGGAAAATGTATGCCGGAAACTAAGCGTGTGTCCATGATAAAGGGAACTTCAGGAAAAGTCAAACCCCTTTAACCGCTTTTTCTGGAAATTCAGAGGCGGAAATGCCGTTCTTCCAGGGCCTATGACAAGCATGAAAAATGCCTCATTCAAGCCTCTTCCCCAACGATACAGGAATTTTATCCCAGCCTCATTTTTCGCTATATAGCAGGCATTTGACATGCCTCCCTTACTCATTCATGTGGTGGATCGTTTATGCCATGAATTACATTCGGATTGTGAAAGCTTTCCCCACACATTTACGGCGCAAATTTTTTTTTGAAACGCTGCGTTACAGAGCCTATGAATATCGTAGGGAGATCCGAAATTCATCCTATAGTTTTGCTATTCGTCAATAGATGAATGCCTCCGGGGCTAGCGTACATTCTGGAGATTATAGGTGTTTATCTATCATTTATGCGCTATTAACCCATGCCGTACCGAGAGTATTTGCGTAGTATAGAACAAATCTAAAGGAGGTGCTTCATTTGGAACGTTCTTCTAGAAAGAGAAAATTGTGTGCTCTTAAAAAAATAGAGAAAAAAGTCATTCATGCGAAGAAAAAGCATTGCCCGTCTCATGGTCATGGTGATCATAAAGGCCATGGCGGTGGCATGAAAAAGCGTCGATGCCCAAGAGCTATCCGTGGACCTGTAGGTCCTCAGGGTCCGATCGGACCGGTTGGACCGGTCGGACCTATCGGGCCTGTGGGACCTGCCGGACCGACAACCGGTATTGCAGGACCTGCTGGACCTGCTGGACCAGTCGGGCCTGTGGGACCTGTCGGACCTGCGGGACCTACTGGAGCTACTGGAGCTACTGGGGCAACAGGGGCTACAGGAGCAGCCGCAGGAGGAGCCATCATCCCATTCGCATCCGGCATACCGCTTGCTCTGACCACCGTTTTAGGCGGATTAGTTGGATCCGTTGGTCTCGTAGGATTTGGTAACTCGGCCAATACGTTTACGCTGGCTGGCGGTACGATTGACCTCACTGGAGCTGCTGGAACTCTGCTTAACATGGCGTTTAACACGCCACGAGCCGGTACCATCACTGGCATCTCCGCTACCTTTAGCACTACTGTGGCGCTTTCCCTGCTGGGAACTACGGTTACAATTACAGCACAACTGTACAGTGCGCCAGCTACAAGCAACATTTTCGCACCGATACCAGGCGCTCTTGTTACGCTGGCTCCGCCTCTTACGGGCGTTCTCGCTCTCGGTACGGTAAGCAATGGCTTCGTAGAAGGCCTGGCTATTCCGGTGCCGGCCAATACACGCCTGTTAATGGTATTCTCGGCAACCGCAGCTGGCGCAACACTTGTCACTGCAGTGGCAGGTTACGGCAGCGCTGGTGTCAGCATTATATAAGTTTCGTTTTCCACCTGCAAAAAAAGCCCCGATTTTCATATCGGGGCTTTCAGGCTGTCGAGAAAGTCTCGACAGCTATTTTTTGTACATTTAATTCAACACGACACCGCGTTAATATTATATAATATTAGTAAATAAACCGTTCGGAAGGGTGTTAAACATGTTGCTTACTGACC
>NZ_JFOM01000014.1:0-136840 GCF_001860525.1 Paenibacillus sp. LC231
GCCGCTAACCATCAGGAGTGCAAGCACTCCATCAGGTCCGCTCGACTTGCATGTATTAGGCACGCCGCCAGCGTTCGTCCTGAGCCAGGATCAAACTCTCCAATAAAGTGTTTGACTTGCTCATTTCAAAGCTAACGTATTAACGTTTGCTTGTGTTACATTGACGTGATCCATTTGTTCAGTTTTCAAGGAACTTGTTGGCTGCTTTGCCGATCATCTCAATCAGCAGCGCAGGTTTATATCTTATCAAGTATTTAACTTGATGTCAACACTTTTTTTCGACACCGTTCGACAAGCTTCAAAAGCTTTCGTCAAAAGCGACAGTTAGTAATATACCATGATACAAAACATATAGCAAGCATTTTTAAAAGAAAATATGTAAAGTTTCGCATAACATCGCTCCTATCAAGATTTATACCTTATAGAGAACGATATCCAACCCCGCCTGCCGGCGACCTTGCTATAAATTTGCTCCATCGTAGACCTCAAATTCGTGAAGTATCATCTCGAAATGTAATTGATTTCCTATAGAAAAGGTTTTAAGGTTAGTTCATCGCTTTTCTAAAGCCCGACTACATACATAAGAAAGGAGTTCGCCGAATGGCAGACAAAAGCATCGCTCTCCAAAAGCCCTCAGATACTCCAAGCCCTGCCCACGGAGAGGCAAATCAGGCTACCGTATATAAAATTCTAATCGCCATCAGTTTCGTTCATTTGTTTAATGATTCGATCCAGTCCGTGATCCCTGCTATCTTTCCTATCTTAAAGGATAACCTGCTGCTTACCTTTACGCAGATCGGTTGGATCTCCTTTGCCATTAATTTTACTTCATCCATTATCCAACCGGTTATCGGGTATGCCGCGGATCGAAGACCGACACCGATTCTGCTTCCGATCGGTATGTGCTTCACGTTTGCAGGCGTGTTCATTCTTGCATATGCACATACATATATCCTTGTTCTGTTCGCGGTCGTTCTGATCGGATTAGGCTCGGCGACCTTTCACCCTGAGGGAATGCGAGTCGCTCATATGGCTGCAGGTATGCGAAAAGGATTATCCCAATCGATCTTTCAAGTAGGAGGCAATGCCGGGCAATCACTTGCTCCGCTCCTGACACGATACATTTTCGTACCGTTCGGACAGTTCGGCGCGATCGGTTTCACCTTCGTTGCCGCAGCTGGTATCCTCGTGCAATCCTATGTTGCCCATTGGTATCATGGCATGCTGAAAGCTGGTTATACGTTTAAAAAGAAAGCAGTCGGACGCATGCTTGATCCCGCCCGCCGCAAAAGCGTACGCAATGCAACGCTGGTTCTCGTCATTCTCGTGTTTATCCGCTCCTGGTATGGCGCAGCCATTAGCAGCTATTATGCGTTCTACCTCATGGATGCATACAAGTTCACGATTGATGATGCTCAGATTTATATTTTTCTATTTCTCGCATCCGGAGCTGTGGGTACCTTCTTCGGCGGTCCGCTGGCCGACCGCTTTGGGCGCCGCAACATGATCATGCTCTCCATGATCGGCACGGCGCCCATTGCACTGATTCTGCCGTTCGCCTCCCCGTTCTGGGCGGCTGTATTGCTGCTGATCGGCGGATTTGTCCTATTGAGCAGTTTCTCGGTCACCGTTGTGTATGCCCAAATGCTGCATCCGGGCAATATCGGTACGGTATCCGGGCTGATCACCGGGTTTGCTTTTGGCATGGGCGGGGTCGGTTCGCTTGTGCTCGGTAATCTCGGGGATGCTTGGGGAATCGGCAATGTTATGATCGCCATCGGCTTCTTGCCGCTGCTTGGTCTGCTTGCCCTGCTTCTTCCCGGTGATGACAAGCTGGACCAGTGGTCGAAGGAATAATCGAGATTATGGGAAAAAGACACTCATCGTGCTGCACAATACGTGCAAGCGGTGAGTGTCTTTTTCACTTTATTTTTCTGACAAGTTTAATGAACCAGTACAGGAATATCCATGGGAGCACGTATTTCGTCAGCCATTCGATGCTCAACTGAATAGCTCCGGCTTCTGATCCCTCAACCAGATTCCCCAGTACAGAAACCATAACGAAAAATAGCACGATGGCAATGGTTGCATAGAACACTGTTCTATATCTCATGTCCTCCCACCCTTCATCGAATTCAGGCGCTACCAAAATATTACACACGCCGGAATATCGAATCAACCTATTTGTAGCAGCCAACACCATTAAAAAGAGGAGATGCCCCATCACGTCGCATGATATGGAGCAGCTCCTCTTTAGCTCAATCAGAATTGTATTGAAGCAGCTTAGCCTTCATTAGATTTTGTTCAGATAATCCAGTAAACGATACACAATTACGGATACCTGAGCCCGAGTGGAAGTCTCACCCGGTCCGAAGCGGTTGCCATTCACTCCCTTCACCAGACCTTCCTTCACAGCAAAGGCTACAGCCGCGCGCGCCTCCTCCGAAATCAGATTCGTATCGTTAAATGACAAGGAACCTGCTTCGGAATCAATCTTCAGCGCTTCCGCAATCATGACCACCATATCCTCACGGGTCAGCGGATGCTTCGCTCCCGCTTCTTTGCTGCGTGTTTCCCAATCGATGCCTGTTTCGAAAATACGATCAAGCAGTGTCGCAAATTCGGCACGGGTCACCGCATTGTTCGGCGAAAACCGGCCCGCACCTGTCCCGTTCGTGATATGCTGCGAGGCTGCAACCTCGATCTCATCCTTAGCCCAGTGGCTGACGATGTCGTTAAAGGTCACGTTATTCTCGGCAGCCACATATGAACCAGGACCGTTAATACGGAACGTGATCGATCCACGCGCAGCCGATTGCAGCAATCCTGCGGATTGCAGGTCCCCTTTTTCCGACTGTACGTAGGCACCTACCTTGCGCGCATCCTTCACTTTTGTTGGGTCATAGTTCAATGTCAACAGAAGTGGGTGTTTGAACTTGTCTCCGTGTTTGATCGAAACGATCGGGGATACAGCGTTCAATGTGTTTTCGGATCCCGCTTTGCTTGCAGCTACGGAAACCGTTAAGCTGAATCCGCTGCTCGTAGTGAAATCATCCAAGGCATCAGCAGGAACCGTCAGGCTAAATCCGTTACCCGCAATCACAAGCGGTTTGCCGGATGCTTTCAATTTATCTACGGCAGCCTTACCGAGGGTAAGAGCTACATCGCGATATTTGCCGAAATCCAGCTTCGATACATCCAGCTTCACTTCTTTGCCGTCTTCGGTAATTCCTGCCGTAACCGCTGCTTCAGACAGAGCCGCCGTTGCAGACTCGGTACCATCCGCATTTTTCTTCGTGGTTACTTTGGCATCCCCCGATACTTCTGAGGCCGGAGTTGACGGAGTTCCCGTAGAACCTCCACCAGAGGACGAGCCGCCTCCTCCAGATCCGCCACCATTACCTGGATCCGGGTTGCCTGGTCCAGGCGCGCCCGTCAGCTGCAAAGATACGGAAGCCGTTCCTTGAAGTCCTTGACGGTCCTTGACGGAAAGCTCAACGGTATAGTTGCCTGAAGATAATCCGTCTAACGCAATGTTAAATGCACCATTCTGTTCAACATCAAAGGTACCTTGCTTGGCGACCGTTTTGTTAGCTCTTTTAATAACATAGCTGGCATCCAGCCATTCGCTCACATCAAAATCAATTGCCCACTCATCCCACAGAGCCGGAACAGCTGTTACATAGAGATCATCGATCGTGCCGGTTAGCGAAGGATTGTTCTTGCCGGAAATTTTGACATCCGCCTCCGTTTGTATCGATGGTGCCGATCTCTTCACGAAGAAAGGAATCGTGGCATAATCGGAATAAACGATTCCATCCGTACCAAGGGATAAAAGCTCTATCGAGTACAGACCGTCCTGAACCTCTACCTCTTTCTCGGTCTCATAATCGGCATACTTCCCGTTCCAGCCGATCGTAAACGAGGTGTTCGCATCAAAATAGGCTTCCCCTCCGAATATTTGGCCGATAATACCGTCGCCGTCAACACCCGCGCCCGGATTAAGACTGTCATACAAGTCCACAATGACGATCTGCATCGGATTGTAAAATTCGAAAGCCAGGTTGAGCTTGCCCAATTCACCCGTCACGGTCAACGGAACATGCGGTAAGTAATTCTCTTTGTCACTGTAGGCTTTTGTATATTTCACGCCTGTGATCTCAAGGTTAAAGTACGCAACGTAAGGAACTGAATAGGTGTAGGCTCCATTCGTAAAGGTAATATACCCTTGTTGTTCTGATACGCCCTCTATCCCTTCCGGCACTTGAAGGGTTATTGTGACCTCTTCTTGACCGTTTAGGGTGAAGGTGCTTTTATCGGTTGTAACACTTACTCCCGGCGTGACCTGTGTGTTATTGATTTCCACGTTAAAAGTCCCGCCCGCATTTCCAATACTCTCTACCTTTATTTTTTTCTGAACGGTCTTGGCAGCTTTGCCCGTGAAATTACCGAAGTTGATGCTTCCCGTAATGTTATCCTGCTCTTTACTTGTTCCGTTCTCCTGATACGAGGTCTTGTCCAGGACCTTCACCAAAGCCTCTGCCTGGATGGTATTGAGCGCTTGTATACGCCCGGCTCCTTGATCCGTTACATCGTAGGATTCGGTATTCAGCACTTTGGCGTTATTCATCAGTGCGACTTTGACGTCGAATGGAGTCCAGTCGTTGTGCTTCTCCAAAATAAGAGCTGCAAGCCCTGCCACATGCGGGGATGCCATACTGGTGCCCGTGAAGCGATCATAGGATTGACTGTAATCTGCATCGGCAATGTCCCTACCGTACGCCGGAATGGATGACAATATGCTTGTTCCCGGTGCAACCACGTCAGGCTTGATGTCCAGCGTCTTTTTGGCCGGGCCGCGGGAGCTGGAATCATTGATTTCATCGCCTGCGGTTCGGTTTTTGATAAAATCCGTAAAATTCACTTTCATATTCGGGTTGGCATCGAGCAGCGATTTGATATAATCGCCGTCTTCTTTGCTCATACTAAAGGTTGGAATGAAGGCAAAACTGTCCCCAAGCAAAACACCGATAGGTCCAGGGTTCTGGTTGAACACAATGGCACCCTTCGCGCCTGCCGCCTTAGCATTGGCAATTTTTTCGACAAAGGCAATTTCGCCGCGCTTAATCAATGCGATTTTGCCCGCTACGTCTTTACCCGTGAAATCTTCTGGCTTACCCAGATCCGCATAAACCAGTCCGAAATCGCCATCCAGGACAACTTCAGGATCTTCGGCCAGATTCCAAGCCATTAATTCAAGCTTATACGTTGCATCTGTCACCGTGATCGGAGCGGCATCGTCTGCCGAAGGCAGTTCCTTATCCTTAACAGGTTCAACAGCCTCCTCTTCCGTTACCGGCTCTTCTCCGGCTCCTCCATTCGGTTGAGCCGGCTCTAGATCTTGCTCCGTATCGACGGAAGGCTCCGTCCCAACCATAGCAGCCGTGTCATCAGTCGATGTTGGCCCAGCGGCTTCATCTGCCTGTGCTCCTACATCCGTCTGCTCTTCAGGCGTAACGGGTTGTGTTGGCTCTGCTCCAAGCTCCAACGGACCCTCATTGTTATCCATTGGCTCACCCGGCAATTCCGCATCCGTGAAAAAGTGCGATGTTGCCGCAATTTCGTCACTTGGACCCGTTGAGTTTCCTACTGTAATCGGAAAAGCCGCTGCCCCTGGCGATCCAACCGTCCAGCGGTTAGGCCCTGAATTGCCGCTTGCAACGACTGGCGTGACACCAGCCAGCGCAGCATTATTGAGTGCTACGGACGTAACATAGTCCGGATCATTGCGTGAATTGCCCAGCGAGAGGTTGATTATATCCATTCCGTCTTGAACGGAACGGTCAATACCACCCAGTACCCAGCTGGAATAGCCGCTTCCGTATGGCCCAAGAACTCGGTAAGCATAGATATCCGCTTCCGGCGCAATGCCCACGACTCCATATTCGCCGGCATCACGGGCCCCGATGGTACCCGCTACATGCGTTCCGTGATCCGTCCAATACGTACTCCCCCTGTCATCGACCTGTGGGGGATTGGAAGGGTCATTCTCCCAGTCGAGCGGAGTCGTCTCATAGGGATCGTTATCATTGTCTACGAAATCATATCCACCCTTATAAGCATCCTTCAAAACAGGGTGTACGTAATCAATACCCGTATCGATAACGCCTACTTTAATGCCTTTACCTGTATAACCGAGATCCCATACTTCCGGAGCACCGATGAACGGCCCCGTATCCTTCATGTATGGATTCACTTCGCCCTTCGGTCCAACCGTTACCTCCAGATCGGGATATACGCCTAGAACGCCAGGAAGATCAAGCAGCGCTTCAACCTGGCTGCCGTCAATCTCCATGGACACCCCGTTGAATGCGTAACTATATTGCTCCGAAATTTCGTGCGTTATATTCTTCGTGCTCAGGCTGCGTATAAAAGTCTGCTGCTCCAATTGCACTTGTGCCTCAACCTTCGCTACTGCGGAAGAACTAAAGGATTGACCCTGAATAGAGGAAAGCCCTTTGGCTAAGGCCACTGGCTCAGTAGACAGCTCTACAATGACTCTTGTAGGACCCCCGGCAGATCTCTGCAGACTTTGATCAAGCACCGGAAACTCGGCAAGCTTAGCCCGCTGTTTCAGAATATCCTTTATTTGCCCAGCTTCATCGGCACTGAGCTGATTGTCCAGCTCGATCTGCCGTTCAGACGGAGCGGCCCCAGCCGCTGGTGCAACGAGTGATAGCGTTAATACAAAACTTAGTAGTGCGGACCATAACTTTTTACTCAAGGCTTTGCCCCTCCCATAAGATAGATTTCCCAATCACATTAGGGTCTGGGATGTCCTCAGCATATCTGCGCTGCCTAACGATGGTATCCACTCCTTTCCGCATAAGACTGACCCGTGGTAAATTATTCTAGAACCCAAAATTAGATTCCTTCATCCTTTTCTGTATACTTTTGTTAAATTCAGTCGATTGTATAGGAGGTTTTGACGAATGATCAAAAACGTCATAGATTCATAGAAAATATGGCTTACATTGCAAGTAAGGAGGACGTCAGGGAATCGGGGAAAAAGAAAACCCGAGGCATCGATAGCCTCGGTTCACATGGAGTTGCAACTGATTCTGCAAGATATATCAAAGTTGTATTATGATTCGTCTAGCAATCGCACGAACTCTTCTTCATCCTCAAGAATGTCGATGCCGAGCTGCTGGGCTTTCGCCAGCTTGCTGCCGGCTTTCTCGCCTGCAATGAGGAGGTCGGTTTTCTTGGACACGCTGCCGGTGACTTTGGCGCCGAGCGCTTCCAAGCGTTCGGTTGCCTCTTCGCGGGTCAGCAGATGGAGGGTGCCTGTCAGCACCACCGTTTTGCCGCTGAAGTAGGAATCCGTACTGACCGGCTTCGGTGCTTCCGGCGCTTTCGCTTGGACACCCAGCGAGAGCATCTTCTGAATGCTTGCTTGGGCAAACGGGTCCGCGAAGTATCCAGCGATGCTTTCGGCCACGATGCCGCCCACGTCCGGCAGCTCGACCAATTCTTCTGCGGTCGCCGCCATCACGCGGTGCAGATCACGGTAGTGATCGGCCAGCATTTTGGTTGTGGATTTGCCGGTATTCGGAATCCCCAGCGCAAAGAGGAAAGATGCAAGATCCCGCTCCTTACTCTTCTCGATGGCATCCAGCAGATTCTGGGCTTTTTTCTCGCCGAAGCGCTCCAGCTTCAGCAAGCTATCAAAAGATAACGTGTAAAGATCAGCCGGTTCTCTCACGCCCAGTTCGTCGTATAACTGGATCGCGGTTTTGTCGCTGAATGTCTCAATGTCCATGGCATCCCTGGAAGCAAAATGCGTGATCCGGGCCACGATTTGCGGTTTGCACCCCGTCTTGTTGTTGCAGAAGAGATGAGCGCCGCGCTGCTCCAGCGGGAATCCGCAGGATGGACACTGTTCCGGATACAGGATCTCTTCTCCGTCCTGCTCCTCCGTTACTTTGCCAAGGATCTCGGGAATAACGTCATTCGAACGGCGAATGAAGACTCGGGAGCCCAGTGCGAACTTGAGGTTCTTGCGCTCAATATCCCCGATATTGTTCAGCGTACAATTTTGCACCGTGACCCCGGCAAGCTCAACAGGCTCTACACGCGCTAACGGCGTGATTTTTCCGGTCCGCCCCACATTCCAGGTTACCGACTGCAGCACGGTCGTGGTTTCTTCCGCTTCGAATTTATAAGCGACTGCCCAGCGGGGGAACTTATCGGTATATCCGAGCGCCTCTCGTATGCGGAAATCGGTCACCTTCACCACCGCTCCGTCAATGAGGTAATCGAGCTCGGAACGGCGCTTCTCGATATCGGCCAATTGCTCCATTACATCATCAAATTGCTCAAAATAGAAAATGTACGGATTGACCTTGAGCCGGTTCTCGCGCAGGAAATCCATCATCTCCTTGTGATCAGCAAAGGTGATTCCATCCGAATAACCTACATTATAGAAGTAAGCGTTCAGTTTACGCTCAGCCGTCACCATCGGATTGAGATTGCGGAGCGCCCCTGCGGCGGCATTACGCGCGTTCTTGAGCGGCTCGGCCGCGGTTTGATTGTATTTGTCCAGCACGGACAGGTTCATGATGCCTTCGCCCTGTACTTCAATCGTACCTGCCTTGTACGGGATCGTCAGCGGCACCGACTTGATGGTTTTCACCTGAGCCAAAATACCTTCGCCAACTGCACCGTTGCCCCGTGTCGATGCTTGAACGAGCTTGCCGTCCTGATAGGTCAGATTCAGCGTGAGCCCGTCAAACTTCAGCTCCAGTGCATAACAAGGCGCCTTGAGAGGATTGCCGGGATTCTTCGTATTATAGTCATTGACCAGCCTGACCACGCGATCATGCCAGGTACGGAGCTGCTCAATGTTCTGAGCCTTATCGAGACTCCATAACGGAGCCAAATGGCGGTGCGGGGCAAAACCCTTCAAAATCTCCCCACCCACCCGCTGGGTCGGAGAATCCGGAAGCGTCACTCCGGTCTCGGCCTCCAACGCTACCAGCTGGTCGTACAGGGCATCATATTCCTTGTCGCTTACAAGCGGCTGATCCTGCGTGTAGTAATGGTAATTGTAATTGTTCAGCTCCGCAATGAGCTTCTCCATCTTTTCCTTGAAATCCATGCAGGGGCAATCCTCCTTCAATAATATAAGGCCATAATAGGTTGCATTGTGACTTATGTGGACTGTTGTTCAACCATTGTATTACATTGTTGTCCAAACATCCTGCCCTTAACATGAAGCAACCACCATCGTCCTCGGTTATTCCACCTTCGTAATCGGCGCGAAGCCGGCAAGCAGACGTTTCACGCCCACAGGCGCCGGGAATGCAATCTGCAATTCCATGTCGTTGCCACTGCCTTTTACCGCTACGATCGTACCGGTTCCCCATTTGCCATGGGCCACTTTATCGCCGGCTTTAAATTCCCCACTGCCCGAAGCCGCAGCCGGACGGGATGACGCACCAGTTGTCATCGTCACCCGGCTCTTCGGCGCAGCTTGCGCGGAAGCGGTCGATCCGCTGAGGGAGAGGTCCACGCTGCGGCCGCCGCCAAAGTTGCTGCCTCCGCCCCCACCGAAGCCGCGTCCTGCGTAAGATCCGCCCACATTGCTACCGCCGCCGCGGCGGTATCGGTCATGCGCCATCTGGGTGTCTTCCTTCAGTTCTTCCGGGATTTCCTCCAGGAATCGCGATGGCATGTTCGCCGTCGTGCGCCCAAATAAGGTACGCATGCGTGCACAGGATAAGAACAACTGCTTCTCGGCGCGCGTGATGCCCACATAAGCAAGTCGACGTTCCTCTTCCAGCTCCTCGTTATCCATAAAAGCACGGCTGTGCGGGAATACCCCTTCCTCCATGCCGATGATGAACACCACTGGGAACTCCAGACCTTTGGCACTGTGCATGGTCATAAGCACGACAGCGTCGTCACGATCTTCTTCGTCATCGTTCATCGAATCGATGTCAGCGATCAAGGCTAGATCCGTAAGGAAAGAGATGAGCGATTTATCCTCATTGTTCTTCTCAAACTCTTGCGTAACCGACAGGAACTCGTCGATGTTCTCGAGGCGGGATCTGGATTCGATCGTATTCTCGTTTTGCAGCTCGAGGCGGTACTCGGACATTTCCAGTATTTTTTCCGTAAGCTCGGTGACCGACAGAAACTCTACCATACGAGTGAGCGCGGCAATCATGTCGTAGAAGCCCACCAGCGCATTACGCGTCCGTCCGGCAAAACCGAGGTCGTCCACGATTTCCAGTACGCGGAAGATCGAGATGCCCCGCTCTGCGGCTGCAGCAGCCAGCTTCGCGACGGTCGTGTCGCCGATGCTTCTTTTTGGCACATTAATGATCCGCGTTAAACTGATATCGTCGTCAGGGTTGGAGATCAGGCGTAGGTAGGCGAGCAGGTCCTTAATCTCTTTGCGATCATAGAACTTGATGCCCCCGACGATCTGGTACGGAATATCCGACTTGATCAGAATTTCCTCGATCACCCGAGACTGCGCATTGGTCCGATACAGGATCGCATGATCCTGATAGCTTTTGCCGTCCTTGATATTCTTGCTAATTTCCGAGGTGACAAAATACCCCTCATCATGTTCCGTATCCCCACGGAACACCTTGATCTTCGGTCCTTCACCTTGCTCGGTCCACAGATTCTTCGGTTTGCGGCCTGTGTTCAGGCCGATCACATTGTTGGCAGCATTCAAAATATTCGCGGTAGAACGGTAATTCTGCTCCAGCAGAATCGTCCGCGCCTCGGGATAATCCTGCTCAAAATTCAGGATATTCGTGATATCCGCGCCACGCCAGCGGTAGATCGACTGATCGCTGTCCCCGACAACGCAGATGCGGTGATGGCTGTCCGCCAGCATGCGGCAGAGCATGTACTGCGCCCGGTTGGTATCCTGATACTCATCCACGTGAATGTACTGGAATTTGCGCTGGTAGAAATCGAGAACCTCCGGCACTTCCTTAAACAGCTGGATCGTGGTCATGATCAGATCGTCAAAATCGAGCGAGTTGTTGCTCTTCAAGCGCTTCTGGTATTCCGTATATACCTTGGCAACAAGGGTTTCAAAATAGTCTCCGGCTTTCTGTTCATACTGCTGCGGGGAGATCAGCTCATTCTTGGCCGCGCTCATGGCCGCTTGAATTGCCTTCGGCTCAAATTTCTTCGGATCAATGTTGTGCTGCTTCATCACGTTCCGAATAACGGACAGCTGATCCGTCGAGTCTAGAATACTGAAATTCGATGTAAAGCCAATCCGTTCAATGTCTCTACGCAAAATCCGCACGCACATCGAGTGAAACGTCGAGACCCAGATGTCCTGGCCTTCCCGGCCGACCAGTTTGGATACCCGCTCCTGCATCTCACGGGCTGCTTTATTCGTAAACGTAATCGCCAGGATGCTCCATGGTGCAGCTTTGCGCGTGGCGATCAGGTATGCGATTCGGTGTGTCAGTACCCGCGTCTTACCGGAGCCGGCACCTGCCATAATGAGCAGCGGTCCGTCGGTTGCTTCAACGGCTTGGCGCTGCTGCGGATTCAGCCGTCTGACGGCGTCGTGTATATCAATGGAATGCATAGTATTGCCTCCTAATAAGTGTAGATTTGGTAAGGGAGAAACTTGGTTAAAGATGACAAGCGAAAAAATGGAATAGGGTCTGGCAGATAGATAAAATTAAAGATAATGAATGTATATAATGCTGTCTGTCTAAGACATGGTGCGTTCTGCTTGCTTGGTTAAATGGAATATAAAATTAATTATTAATAAATGTATACTTAACCGTCACAAGGCGGATGGAGAAAACACACTATTATAGAGCCTGAGCTGGCTTAACGCACCTCTATATTTTTGGGCAGATCTTATAACAGAGACAAGTCAGCCCTTCACGGCCTTGACCGTTTCGAGCGCCTGCTCCAGATGATCATACACAACGTTGCCAACAACGATCGTATCTGAGATAGCAGCTGCCTCCGACGCTTGCTGGGCGCTCGTTATTCCGCCACCGTAGAACAAACGGGCGTTATCCAGCGATCCGCGCACTGTACGAACAGTCTCCATATCCCCATATGCGCCGCTGTATTCCAAGTACACAATCGGCAGATTCATCAGCTTGTCCGCAATCTGGGCATAAGCGGCTGCCCCGCTCGCATCAATCGAAGTCTCTGCTCCGGTCAGCTTCGCCACCGCGGCATTCTCATTCAACACGATATACCCCTCGGTTACAACCAGATCCCACGGGATCATATACCCATAGCGTTCAATTCCTTCGCGATGCCGGCCCATAATCCAGGTTGGATCCTGCGTATTCAAAACCATCGGGACCATATATAGATCAAATCCGGGTACAACGGCTTCCAGATCGGATACTTCCTGCACGCACGGCAGCTCGTAGCGCCTAATTCGGGACAGCAGATCCACGGTATTTTCATAAGTGACTCCGGTTGAGCCTCCGACCATAATGGCATCGGTTCCTGACAAACATACCGCATCAAGGGTCTCGTCATCGATCTCCTTGTCGGGGTCCAGCTTAAACACATGCCTCCAGGATTGTATCATCTCTTTCAAGCGTCATTCCTCCACGTTCACGGGTTACTATTATACTAAAATAAGTCTATGCTAGCACGGTAAGCAAGTCAATTTATGTTCGCATAAAATACGAACATTTTTTTGGTAATTGCGGTTTATCGGTTTAGCCGATATACGAACCTAACCTCTTGAACGGGATTGGGGCTGATACTTCGCTTAAAAAAGCGTCTACCGACATACCGTATGACGCACAATTCCAGAAATATAGATGGTGGTTTTCTGTGATATCAAGTAGGCCATTGCTTCGAATTTATATCTTCTGATAGCATGAAAAAGCCCGCGTCTTTTGGAGACAACGGACTTCGATGTTTAGCATCACTATATATGAAGAAAAGCCTATTTCATAGGCGGACCATTCAACATAAAATAAGCCGTGCAGCACTCCTATGGCAGTCACTTTTTAATGGTATATCTCAGGCTGTTCTGCTCCAGCTCCGGCTCTGTCAGCAGGTCCGAGTAAACGCCGTACACGCCCCATTTTTCATAATTATTCACGGTGTTGGTGTCATTGATGGTATGGACATAAGTCACGGCACCCGCTTCCTTCAGCTTGGCTACGAAATTCGGGCTGACCTTGTACTCCGGCATGGTAACGGCGTCAATGCTGTTTTCCTGCACGAAGGCCGTGATCTCGGCGGGTGAATCCTGCGTGGCATACAGCGTATAGATAATCGACTTAAACGGATAGATGTCCCTGACCATATCGAGCATCTGCTCATTATAAATTTGGACAACGACCCGATCCAGAAGTGCCGGGTTCCTCTCATTAGCAGCACTTACAATCTCCGTAAACAGGTGCTGAATATCCTGATCCTCCTGCTCCTTCGTATCCGTCACGATGTAGATATCAGGATGACGCTCCATCATATCCATGATCCCCTCAATATCCATCGGTTGGTATTGCTCCAAAATCGGCGTATTAATGAATTCCTCATGGCTCAGGCGGGCCGCCTGCTTATCGTCAGGGAGTTTCTCTTTCTGACCCAGCTGCTGGGTCATGCTCTCCGTCCACTCGTGCCTGGCCACGACTTTGCGATCCTCCGTCAGCATCAAATCAATCTCGAATACCCGGGTGCCTTTCTCGTAGTTAATGGCCATGGCTTCATAGGCGTTCGTGTAGGACTGTTCCCCGATGCTCCCCATGGCATGGGCGATCAGGCGATAGGCCGTGAATCCTTGCGGCGCTTCCTCTTCCAACTCCAGATGAGTCAGAAGCAGTATCATAATGGCGGAAAATAATAGAAGGACAGCTGCGATCCGTTTCATGGTATCCCCACCCTTTGTTTCGTTCATCGCTGTTGCTAGGTAAATACCCGGTTACATGGTCGGCCAAACAAAAAACGCCATTTGGCGGCTGCCAAATGACGTCTACATTCATTAAAATCAGTATGCGTTCTTAAATCCGTTGCGGATCGTGCGCAGAATGATTTTGATATCAAACAGAATGGACCAATTCTCGATGTAGAAAATATCGTGCTTGATCCGCTCCTCAATCGAAGTATCCCCGCGCAGACCATTGCTCTGCGCCCACCCCGTGATGCCCGGGCGTACGTGGTGTTTCACCATGTACTTCGGGATTTCCTCTTTGAACTGTTCCACATAATAAGGGCGCTCAGGCCTAGGGCCCACCACACTCATATGACCGAACAGGACATTGAAGAATTGCGGCAGCTCATCCAGACTGGTCTTCCGAAGAAAAGAGCCGAACTTGGTGCGGCGTGGATCATTTTCCACGGTCCAGCCCGTATCCGGGGCCCCCTCCGGCAGCGGCTTCATGGAGCGGAATTTATACATATAAAAGTTCCGGCGATTCAACCCGACCCGCTCCTGCTTGAAAATGACGGGTCCCCGGGAGGTCAATCGGATACCGAAGTAAATCCCGATCATCACCGGCAGGGTGAGGATAATCGCCACTAACGAGAATACGATATCAAACGCTCGCTTGAACAGTCGATTTGCCGCCAAATCCAGCGGGATATCCCGCACGTTGATCATCGGCATACCAGCAAAATTATCAAACACCGGCCGTGCCGGGAGGTAATCGAAAAAGTCCGGGATAATCAGCGTTCGGACACCGGCCTTTTCACAAGCAGCAATGATCTCCGGGTATTTGTGGTGCGCATCTAGTGGAAGTGCTAGTACGACCTCATCGACGAGCTTTTCGTTTAGCACCTTATGCAGATCGCTGACCGAACCCAGAATGGGCTTAAGTCGTCTGGCTTCGATCTCGTCCCACTGCTGGTAATCATCCAGAAAACCGATGACTTCATACCCAAGCTCCGGGTATTGCTTCAAATTTTTGAAGAAGCGCTTGCCCAGCGTACCAGCACCCACTATGAGCACGAATTGGCGGTTGTAGCCTTTTTCCCGAAAATGCTTGAGGGATTTCTTTAGGAAATAACGGTATAGGATGATGAAGGCTACATTGAGAATCATGTAGATGGCGAGATACCACCGAGAGATATTCACTTCCTTCACAAAGAACATTAAGCTGAGAAGGATAAACATCCCGATGAAATGCATCTGGAAGATTTTCAAAAATTCGTCGGCAAAACGCTTTTTCCGCTTCGGCGAGTACAAGGTAATCATGATGCCGACAACCACAGCAACCGCACCGTAAATCAAGCTCCACATTCCGTAAGATTCGATGGGCAGCGGTTTTTCGTACGGAAACCAACCGCTTTCGAATTTCATCCACCAAGCGAGCAGAAACGCCAATTGGATAAAGGCAAAGTCGGTCAACATATACAATTTGGTCAAAAAACCCTGATTCTGGCGGATCATGATTTCACCTCCACTCCACCTGAAGATTGTGTTATCGTTGCTGGACGAATCGGCTTAAGCCGGTTCATAAGCAAGGATAGGAGCAATTTTAAACCAACGCCTGCATAGACGGCTCCATTAACGAATATGTTGTACTTCTGCCGGTAATGCTTCCGATGAAAAAGAATCATCGCGCGATGGAACTCATAAATAATCTTGAACGGCCTGCGCCGGGCGCTGCCGCCTTTATAATGGATAATCGTCGTCCGAGGATAATAGTGAATTCCCCATCCCGCCTGCTTGATCCGATAACACCAGTCGATGTCTTCCCCGTACATAAAAAACGTCTCGTCCAGCCCGCCCACCTGCTCGATCGTCTCACGGCGAACCAGCATGAACGCACCGACCAAACAATCCACCGGATACTCCACATCCGGATTCAAATACCCGAGCTGATATTGGTTAAATTCCGGCTTGTTCGGGAACAGCTTGCTGAACCCGAAGGCATAGTAAAAGGAAGCCGAAGGCGTTGGAAACCCTCTTTTGCAGGCTTTATCCAGCGATCCGTCCGGAAGGACGATTTTACAGCCAGAAGCGCCAATGATCGGGTTATAGTCCATAAAAGCGACCATCGTCTCGATTGTATCCTGCTGGATAATCGTGTCGGAATTTAGGAGCAGCATATAGCGACCTGCCGCAACTTCCATCCCCTGATTGTTGGCTTTGGCAAAGCCGGTATTCTCCGTGTTCTCGATCAGCTTGACCTGTGGGAATAACTCTCGGATGGTCTGAACCGACTCGTCCTTCGAGTTGTTATCGATCACAATGACTTCGTATGTATATTCCGTCTCTGATGCAAACACGGATCGCAAACAGTCCACCGTCAGCTGACAGGTATTGTAGTTCACGATTAAAATGCTTAAATCCATTGCATAACGTCTCCTGACAAATATAGTAATCTATCGACATTATAGCATAGTTCGTGGGGAAAGAAGGAATATCAAGGAATAAGTTGCTATAACCTCCTCAACCTCATATAAACCCGATCAAAATAAAGAATTTGAACAATAAACTCTCTGCTTTGGACTGTCTGTATAATTTGCTCCTACGCGCATAATGTAACCTGTCTAGGAAACTTGTGCGAGATGCAAGAAATAAATCCAGCTGCTCTTTCTGTATGCCAGTCAAACGTGATCCATAGATTCGATTAAACTCTCTCGCTTGTTTATGTAGCAAGTCTTTACCTGTATGTCTCTTAAAACTGGCCCACTTACTCTTCAGCTTACCCACGATGGAGTTGCTGCCTCCAACCACATTGTTACTGTGCTGACGATATAACATGGTCGGCATGTTATCGTAGATTACGGTTCCAAATGCGGATACGAGCAAGTAGAACCACCAATCATGCATAAGAACCTTTTGACTGTCCACCGATTTACTATTCATAAAAAGGTTTCTTGCTGATTGATTCATCGTGATCGTCGCGCCAATGGCGATATTCTCATATAACGCATTGAAGAAAGAAGGCTCCTGAGCTGGAGGCTTCGGCCAAGTACCTTTCCGGTTTAACTCGGCATCCGTAAGATAGGTCGAAGTAAAAACCATCGCCGGAACCTCTCTATGTATGGAAGCATTCAAGCGCGCTATGGCATCCTCTACCTTATGATCAAGCCACACATCATCCTGGTCACAAAAACAGTAGTAGTCGGCTTCAGGATCTGCAGATCTCAGCAGTTCAAAGAAGCTGGACACAACGCCAACATTCGGTCCTTTTATGAGCTTTATCTTGTGTGGATGGATATTCATCAGTTCTTCAAGAACTTCAACGGTTTGATCCGTGGATCCATCGTCACGTATCAAGATCGAGATGAAAGGGTAAGTCTGATTGAGAATGCTCTGGATTTGTTCGAATATATACTGTTCGCCGTTATAGGCGGATAGCAATACTTGCACTTTATTCATAATGAGGAACCTCCGGAAAAACACATTGGCTTCATACTGCTGCCATTCATTAGATCTATGAGTGAATTAAGAGATTGGCTAATAAATAAACCTGATCCATACAGATCAGGCCTCTTTCATCGCTGTATTCATTTTAAGTATAGTTCAGGGTGCTGCTTCATATCCACCGTAAACTGCTTCAGCCCCTCACGCCAATGAGGCAAATCTTGTAGTTGGTTTAGGCGGATAGCCAGATGATCCATCGTTGAATTGGCTGGACGCGGAGCGGGTCGTGGAAACTCTGCCGTCGTGCAAGGTTTCAGCTCAGCCGTTATCTCTAGTCCCAATTGTTCACGGGCCTCTTCAAGAATAGCCTCGGTAAACTCATACCAAGTACAAGACCCACTGTTGGATGCATGATATACACCGTATTTTTCAGTGGAAATTAAGTTTATCAAGAACTGCGCCAGATCTACCGTGTATGTCGGCGAACCTTTTTGGTCGTTAACCACTTTTAACAGCGGTTTTTCTTGTCCTAGACGAAGCATCGTTTTTACAAAGTTGTTGCCGTGAAGCCCGAAAACCCAAGATGTTCTTACAATAAACCACTTGGAACAGAAGTCCCGAATCATTTGCTCGCCTGCGAGCTTGGAGCGGCCATAAATCGTTTGTGGGTTGGTGTCGTCGTACTCAACATAAGCTGTCTCACTAGTACCATTAAAAACATAATCCGTGCTGATATAAACTACGGTGGCACCGATTTTTTCGGCGGATACTGCGATATTTCTCGTACCTATTGCATTCACAAGATACACACCATCTGTATCGCTTTCGGCTGCATCCACTGCCGTATAAGCCGCACAATGAATGATAATATCCGGATTATGGGCGGAAATAACCTGTCCGCATTGCTCCATATTGGTAATATCCAGCTCTGCTCTCCCGCAGCCGACTACCTCATGTCCAGCTTCAGTTAGTGAATGTGTTACATCCTTCCCCAACTGACCGTTTGCCCCGGTTACGAGTACCTTCATTTAACTTCACCCAACCGCTTGCCGTACTGCTGGGTCATGTATTCCCGGTAAGCACCAGACTGGATACGCGTCCACCATTCCTTATGATTCAAGTACCATTGAATCGTTTCTTTAATACCTGTCTCGAAGTTATGCTTTGGCTTCCAGCCCAGCTCATTCATGATTTTTGTAGGATCAATGCCATAACGTCGGTCATGGCCTGGACGGTCTGTCACGTAAGTGATCAGTGACTCCGGTTTGCCAAGCTCCCTCAGGATTGTTTGCACAATATGCAGATTGGTCCGCTCGTTGTTGCCCCCGATATTATAAACCTCACCTATTTTTCCCTGGTGAATAACCAGATCGATCGCACTGCAATGATCCTCGACATACAGCCAATCGCGAATATTGAGACCATCGCCGTAGACCGGCAGGGATTCATCATTTAGGGCACGAGAAATAATCAGAGGGATCAGCTTCTCAGGGAATTGGTAGGGACCGTAATTATTCGAACAACGGGTAATGTTAACCGAGAGACCAAAGGTCTCATGATAAGCTCTTACGAGCATATCCCCTCCTGCTTTGCTGGCAGAATACGGGCTATTCGGTGCAAGTGGCGTCGTTTCAGAAAACAAACCGGTTTCGCCCAAGGACCCATATACTTCATCCGTGGATACTTGAACAAATTTGGTCACGCCATATTTCTTGGCTGCATCCAGAAGAACCTGTGTACCAAGCACATTAGTGTTCACGAAAATCTCCGGTTCTAGAATGCTGCGATCCACGTGTGACTCTGCCGCGAAATTAACTACAACGTCGATGCCCTGTTGGAAAACTACATCTACTGTTGTTTTATCAGCAATATCTGCTTGGAGAAACGAGTAATTTGGGTGGTGTTGAACGGATTTTAAGTTTTCAAGGTTGCCCGCATACGTAAGTGCATCCATGTTGATGATCTGGTAATTCGGATGCTGCTGAATCATATATAAAATAAAGTTACTGCCTATAAAACCGGCACCGCCGGTAACAAGAAGTTTCATCCTCACTGCCCCCTAGTCAAAATTCATCTCTGCGTCTTTCAGCAGCGGGTGCCGCTGGTCTTTGTCCGATAGAATCGGATTCGACGTTGGCCAATCGATCCCCAAAGCCGGATCATTCCATAATATGCCACGGTCATTCTCGGGGGAATAATATTCGTCCACTTTATAGAGAACCCGGGTATTGGGCACCAGTGTACAAAAACCATGAGCAAACCCTTTAGGCACAAGCAGCTGGCGATGGTTATGCTCGCTCAAAATGACGCCAATCCACTGACCAAAAGTAGGGGAGCTTTTTCTGATATCTACGATGACATCGTATATTGCACCTATTAAGACACGTATGAGTTTGGTTTGAGCCTTAGGGTTGAGCTGATAATGAAGTCCCCGCAGCACCCCAGCTTCAGCGGATAAAGATTGGTTGTCTTGGATGAAGTTATAGGTAATGCCATGTTGTTTAAATTGCGAATCGTTGTAACTCTCCATAAAAAAACCCCGGTGATCGCCGTGGACCACCGGTTCAAGTACAAAAGCGTCTGTGAGTTTTAAAGGAGTTACGTTCATCGTTCAATTCCTCCCTAACTACAGTTTAAGTTTTCCGAAATCATCACCGAATCGAATATCTCTAGCCAACTCATTGGCCCGAGCGAGCGACGCATGCGTTCCCGCATCCGTCCACCAGCCTTGAAGCGTATCAAAGGTAAGCTCTCCTCGTTTAATATATGCATTGTTGACGTCCGTGATTTCCAATTCGCCACGAGCTGACGGTTTCAATGTCTTAATAATATCAAAAACCGTATGATCATACATATATATTCCCGTGACAGCATAATTGGACTTAGGCTGTTCCGGTTTTTCTTCAATGGAAATGATTTGGCTGCCTTGGATTTCCGGAACACCAAAACGGTTAGGATCAAGAACTTCCTTGATTAGGATTTTGGCGCCAGATTGTTGGCTTTGGAAGTTAGCGACATAAGCAGAGATGTCATCCTCAAAAACGTTATCGCCGAGGATGACAGCGATTAGTTCACCACCTGCAAACTGCTCTGCAAGGTTCAATGCTTGAGCAATGCCCCCTGCTTCATCCTGCACTTTATATGTGAAGGAGACCCCCATTTCGCTACCACTACCCAATAGGTTTACGACATCCCCCATATGGTCCTTCCCTGTAACAATGAGTATATCTGTAAGACCCGCTTGACGGAGTTTATGTACAGGGTAGAAGATCATCGGATATGCTCCGACTGGCAGCAGGTGTTTATTGGTGACTTTGGTTAAGGGATAGAGGCGTGAACCTGTTCCGCCGGCTAGGATTATGGCTTTCATATTAACTCCTCTTTGTGGTACTAAACTTAGTATGAATCACCGCATTTACATTCCTGTTACTATTTTTTTTAATCTCCATGCAATCTTTTTCCAAGAAAAATGGTTATCTATATAATCATATGCTTCTTGCGAATAGCCATCTTTTAGCTGTTCATCGTTCATCAATTTGTTAATAGACTGCGGGAAGTCTGGCAAGTCTGTTATTATAAGATGTTCTTTCCTGAAGTCATACCCTCTCGAGCCTACTTCAGTAGATATTACAGGTATTCCATTAGCCATATATTCAGCTATCTTTAAATTCGTTCCAGAACCATTAATCATAGGATTAATGGCCACATCTGCAACAGAGTAAATCAAGCCCTTCATCTCTTCACTGACTATACCGGCAAAAGCAACATTTTCAGGAGGAACTGTCCCTTTAAATGCTTCACATTGCCCTCCCATAATAACAAAATGGCAGTCTGGAAGGTTAGGGGCAAACTTAAGAATTTGTTCAACAGCTTCCAAATTAGGCTTGTGCCAACTCCCAATAAATACAACTATTTTCTCGTTGATTAACCCTAATTGTTCTTTTCTACCCTTTCTCTCTGCTACCGTTAGGTATTGATTGATGGATAGATCAACTCCATTGGGTGCCAGTATAAATTTATTCCTATCAACTCCATTGTATAGTTCTGTAAAAGTATTAATATCTTCGTTAGAACAAGCAAAAACACAATTACTTTGCATAACTGCTTTTTTCTCCAGTTGATACAAATCCTCAAGAAGCTCGTTAGTCATTTTTCCTTTTGGTAGCATTGATTTCTTCAATTGATACTCAACGTTATGAGCATCATAAATTACCACCTTTTCACCTAAAAATGGGTCCATTAAGTGGAGTAAATATGGATGGGAAGCTACGAGAATATCACTTTTGTCTAATACTTCCTTGGCCACATGATGGTACTCTGGCGTAAACTGGGATAACTTTTGCATCGCTATATCAGTAATAGGTATCCCAACCTCTCGTTCAATTTCCCATTCTTTATCCTGATGTTTTTGGCTTTTGGGTATACTTATCTCTGAGAATCCATCTCTCTCAAGCTTATAGTGCTGGCCCTTGTCATTTAAACTCACGATTGTTATATCAAAATCTCTTCTAAGATTGTAATACAGGTTATAGATTCTTAATTGACCTCCATGTTGTTTAGGGAATACAGGGTAAGTTGAAAGAACAGCCATTTTCTTCCTTTTAACAGCATTATTGGGTTCATTATTAACGTCTTGGGTACCTAATAACTTGTCGATTGTATTTGTCCAGGATATTTCACGAACTAATTGAAAAGCTCGTTCTCCCATTTCCATTGAAAGATGCTTATTATTTATTAAGAAGTTCAATTGTTTAGACAAACTTTCAGGGCTAGCATCCGCAATTAAACCAGTTAATTGATGCTGTACGAATTCAGTTGTTCCTCCAGAGTCCTTACAAGTTATTACCGGTTTTTTACAATACATCGCCTCAATTGTTGCCAAGCCGTAATCCTCATCGTAAGGTATATAGACTACTCCTAATGCGTCTTTATACAAGGAAACTAATTTCTCATTATTGATATATCCCAAAAAGGTTATTCGCTTATCATCTTGGGATAGATTTTTAAGTTTCCTTTCTTCTGGTCCTGTCCCGGCTATTATCAGTTTGGCTTCAGGATTGTCCACCAGTTTCATTGCATTTATTATTAAATCAACTCTTTTGGCCCCATCTAATCTACCCACAACTAAAAAATAGTCATACGAACCAGGCTCTAATCCTTCCAACGAGGATGGAGGATAAATAACATCTATGTCTACATTTCTAGGAAAATAATCTTTTCTTGCTTTTACAGTTTCAGATATAGAAGTATATCTCTTTATTCTAGAAGGATGTAATGCCCACTCATCAAGAAAATGGATAATTAATTTGATAAAGGGACCAGGAAATGAAAATAGAGAGTCTGGGAACATGTGTTGTTGATCAAACAGTTTATCTAAGCGGACAAAGAAACCGTCCAGATCATTTCCTAAATTTTGAGCATTATTTGTATAGTCTATTATTTCATTAATAAGATCAAACTTTGTTTTATTCATTTTTGCAGGCAAATTCATAAAATGATAAGTATCAAAAAGGCCTCTAAGATGGTGTGCCATATAAACAACTTGATTATGATGTCTTACCATCCAAGCAGGATATTTAAATGTAATTACCATGTCAAAGTGATCTAGGTTTAAATTATAAAATGTTCTATAGCTATTAATAAGAGACCAAAAACTGTTCTCTTCTGTAGGGATTTTAAAAAGTTCCACTTTATGATTAGTTATTTTGTCGATATTATAATATAGACCTAACATTAATTTTTCTATTCCGCCCACTGCAAATGGTTTAGGACTCGGAGAAACTATAGCTATGTTCATATGTACACCTCCCGCTAAGTAATGACTTTAGAAATTTTATTCATAGCGTTCTCCCAAGAATAAAATCTACTTGTTTCATAGGCGTTTTCACCCATTTTTTTTGCTAGATCTGGATTTGAGATTAATTTAAAAATTGCCTCAGCGAGGGCCTCAGAGTTAGGCTCAACCAAATAACCATTTACCCCATCCTCAATCAACTCAGCGTAGCCACCACCGTCAACACAAGCAATTACTGGCTTTTTAAAACACATTGCCTCTATTGCTGTCAAACCGTAATCTTCTTCATAAGCTGGACAGACCACACATAAGGCATTAGCATATTCCTTAAATAAATCTTTTCTGGACACTCGACCCGTAAATATAATATTGGACTTAAGTTTACCTTTGTAAGACTGCGAAAGCAGGTTCAAGTGTTCATCTGAAAAGAAACCGTTAGACATCTTTTTCCATATAACGTCATCTTCAATAATAATATTTTTAATAGCTGCATAGGAAAGAAGTTGATCTATTTTTTTCAAATCATCAGTACGTCCGCCTTCTCCAATAATTCGACCTTGATACGATGGTAGCTTTTTCATGGCATTAACAAATAACTCCGGACGCTTCGGAAACTCATGTCTACCCACCACTATTGGGGAATCATACTGAGTATGTCCTTTATAATTGTAAATTTCATTATCAATTCCTGCATAAAATAAATCCACATTATTAGACAAATTATTGTATCTGAAAATGCGGTCCTTTATAGTTCTACTACCAGCTAAAATAGTTGTTACTTTAGATAAGGACAAGGAGTCAATTTCCCTTAATATTTCCTGCGCCTTTTTATGGAAAGGCCTCTGAAGGCCCGTCTCCTGTATTAGCTCAGAAAGATCATAGTGAACCTTGCTATGATGGTAAAACAATGCATAGTGACGAGGATGCTGTATCGCAAAAGAGGGAGGCTGCGTGCTAATAACCGCATCATATTTCGACAAATCCATCTTCATATATTCCCAAAAATAATTAATGTATTTAAAAAATTCTGGATTCTTTTCATATTCTTGGGTAGTTACGGAATAAGGAATAGAACTCAGTTCATTCTTTGTAGCATCCAAATATATAATGTCTACCGAATGTCCCTGTCTTTCGAGTTCATCCTTAATATGATTCACTACTACTTCAAAGCCACCTGTAATTTTATAATCCGGCTTAACTATTCCTATTTTCATAATAGTCTCATTCCTTCTACTTCCGAGCTATAATAGCATAATCTTGATCTCCGTACAGCAAATCATTCATTCGATCTATAGAACGATTAAATTCATCAACATTAGATATAGAATCATTCGAAACTTGAATATGCGGTAACGCATTTTCTTTCTCTACACGGCCAGAATATAGAATTGTTGTCTCTCTGAAACCTATAGACTCAGTTAGAAATTGAATAGTTAATGGGTGAACCGGTTTAACATGAGTAGGATCCATATAAAAAGACCTTGTAAAAATGGCTAACGTTTGAGGGTTCGGAGTTTCCATTATCAAGTAACCGTTTGTAGCTAGTTTTCTATGTGCAACTTCAACCAACTTTACTATATCTTCAAAAGGAACATGCTCAATTACCTGCCCAAGAAAAATACCACCGACAGAGTTATCGTCTTGTTCTTTTAGATAAGTTATGGCATCTTTTTTAATAACAGGTAGACCAATGTCCTGGCAATATTCTACCATTTCATCTGTCAAGTCAATTCCTTTTGCTTTAATATTGTGATTAAGAAGAAGCTCTAAAAATTCACCTCTACCACAACCTATATCTATAACATTTTCTTTGTTTTTAAAATACGGTATATATTTAAGTTGTCTATTTCTTATATCCTCCATTGATCCTCTATACCTATTTTCGAAGAGCAGATAATCAAAAGGGCTTACATTATCCACTTCATAACTTTCCCCCTCATTTGCTTCGGGTAATTTAGGTGAACCGGCAATACTTGAACCTTTTTGATTTTTTAATTTTCTTATTCTATAATTCAAAAAGTTTATATCCGCTCTAAACTGTTGTTCGTTATAAAGCATCCTTCCATTAAGCTCATCGAGTTTTGGAAAGATAAACTCATTCACAGTATTCTTATGTTCATTATTTGATACAGTTAACAAGTTGAATTCTTCGTATAGGTTATTTATTTCCTGTTGAATTTTAGATAATATCTCGTTATCTTTGTTCAGTTGATTACTGTTTGATACAGTAAAAGAATTGAATTCTTCGTGTAGATTATTTATTTCTTGTTTGATAAAAGATAATGTCTCTCTATCCTTTTTCAGTTGATAATCGACATCATTTTCAAAATTATATATTTCTGTGTTATTTAAAAGTGTTCTTTGCCTTAATATCTCCCCTTCCACCAAATCTATTCTATCTAATATGTTGGTTTGTCTTGATGTTACTTCTTCGATTTTTGTTTTTGTGACAATTAAAACATTCATTAATTCGTTTAAAGAACGGGTGACCGAAGCATTAAATTCGCTTTGTGTTTTAAAAGTATTTGATACGTACCATCTTAGAAATTTCCTGACAAATTTCTTCCCGAAAATCAGGAATTTTCCAATTACTTTTCTATGTGACGTAATAGGTTGGTCGGCACTTACATTCCATAACCAATTATTTTTTTCTGCCTCCTCTTTAAATCTGGAGAGATCTATCTCAGTGGGGGTTGAAGAAGACCTTTTGTAATTATCATTAGAAATTTCTTCGCCGTTTGAATATTGAATAATCTGCGTCTTTAGAAAGTCCATTAATTGTTCAGTTGTCGTAAACCTTCCATTCATTCAAACTTACCTCCTTTGTGTATCCATTGATGCGGTAAATACGCTACCCCAACCTCTTCTTCATAAGATTTCACATTAAACGTAAGGGCCTTCGTAATATAATCATAGGGAGTCCCATCTTCATGATGACAGGCAACGTCAAGATAATACTCCCCTGCAACTAAGTTAAGATTGCTAATTCTAACTTCCATAATACCTTCTTCGGATAGAACTACCTTTTGATCATCAATAAAAGTGTTAGTACCATAGCAACAATATCCATCCATTTTAAAAATCCCAATCCCAAAAACAGATTTATCTATCTCTGAATGGACTGAATACTTTATACGAATTGTTGCTTCCTTTCCTTTTTCAAAGAAATGCTTTTCTGTCTTAGTTTCATCAAGCATGGTTACCATATTTATTTCTAGCTTTTTATTTCCCCACCTCTCAACATTATCGTTTTTTGCTGAGAGTTCATTTACTTTCTCTAAGGCATCATTTGTATTTTTTTCTGTCTGTGGCTCCTCAGATTCCCTGGTTAAACGCATTTCCTCGCTCTCATTTAAAAAGTCCATATAATTTCTAATTATTTTTCTCGGATCACCATGCTCCACCACACGAGATTCGTGTATCCAATATAATTCATCACACAGCCGTTCCATCACACCATTATCGTGAGAAACAAATACAATAGTTTTACCTTTATTTTTGAAATTTTCAATTTTACTTATGCACTTCTTCTGAAATGCATTATCCCCTACTGCCAAAATTTCATCAATCAATAAAATATCTGGATCAACATGCACAGCAATTGAAAATGCGAGTCGCATATACATTCCTGAAGAATAGGTCCTAACAGGATTTTCTATAAATTGGCCCAGTTCAGCAAACCGTATTATCTCATCAATCCGGCTATCTATTTCTTTTCTTGTTAACCCAAAAATAGACGCGTTCATATAAATATTTTCGCGTCCAGTGAAGTCCATATGAAACCCTGCACCTAATTCAAGTAAACTCGATACACGGCCTACTATCTCAATACCGCCTATATCAGGACGCAAGATTCGAGTCAGAATTTTCAGCATCGTACTTTTACCTGAACCATTTCGGCCAATTAATCCGATCATCTTACCTTTTGGAACCTCAAAGGAAATGTCCCTCAAGACCCACTTTTCTTGATAAACCCCTTTACTCCGATATATAATTCGATCCTTTAAAGTCGCGGGCTTATCTTCAAATATTTTGAATTTTTTTGATACATTTGTGACCTTGATCGCGAATTCTGACATATCCTCCACCCTTTATATTTCCTCAATAAATCTAAATTTAAGTTTCGTAAATACACGTTGCGAAATAAATAATAAAAGAATAGAAAATAAACCTATAAATAATAGAGATTGTAAATCAGGCGTTCGCCCATAGTAAAAAACATCCCTGTAAGAAGCCATAAGTAAGGCAATAGGATTATTATAAAAGAGCCACCTTGCTTCTTCCGGTACTTGACTCAATGGGAATAGTACCCCTGATAAATAAAATAATGCATTAACTATGATAGCTAACATATGCTCCAAATCTCTGAAAAACACGGTTAAAGCTGAAACTAAAAACGTAATCGCTAAGGTTAAAATTACTTGTATTAACAAAATCAATGGTAAATAAACATAATGTACATTCGGATAGTATCCATATATACACAAGGCAGGAATCAAAATTACAAGGCCATATAAATAATTGACAAGTCCCGCCATAACCACAGATATGGGGAGAATTTCATGAGGGAAATATATCTTTTTTATCAAATTACCTGATCCAACTACAATAGAAGAACCACCCAAAATTGAATTAGCAAAAAAGTTCCACGAAAGCAAAGTGCTAAATAAAAATAGTGGATAGTTATCAACCTGCATCCTCACAACTATTGAAAATAAAACAGAATAAACAACTAACATTAATAATGGATTAAGAAACGTCCATAAGAAACCAAACACAGATCCTCTATATCGAGTCCGAAGATCTTTCGAGACCGAATTTTTAAGGAATTCCCGATATTTGTATATATCAACCCAATCTTTAAACATGGCTAACTTCCACCTTAATCGTATCCTTTTAAACTTCCCAACACGTCCTTTGGAAGTGTTAGCTTATTTATGAGGAGATTTATATTTACTAAAACAGCAGACATACTTTCCGATAACTTCACTTCAATAATTCACCAGAGTTTTAAAGAATACTTCTCCAGTAAGTTAAAATGTCGACTAGTGATTCTTCAATTAGGTATTCGGTGTCCCACCCAATCAAATTATTAATTTTTGTTGAATCACCTATATAAATTGGGAATTCAGATGGTCTCATTTTATTGATATCTTGCTGTACATCAATTGATTTGTTAGTGCTCAGGGTTAGCAAATAATCTAAAATGTATCTTATTGGATGAGATTTGCCTGAACATATATTGTATACTTCTCCTGCCCTGCCCTTTTGAATCACTTCTGCATACGCTCGAACTATATCCCGGACATCTGTAAAATCCCTTTGAGCCTCTAAATTTCCAACTGTAATAACAGGCGGTAACTTCTGACTCTCGATTAGAGCTATTTGTCTAGCAAAATCAGATGTAACAAAACCTTGTTTCTGCCCTGGTCCAATATGATTAAATGGTCTTACATGGACGATATGTAGACCAAGTGATGAATAAAGTTTAGCCAGCATATGCTGAGTAACCTTCGATATTCCATATGGATTTGTAGGATTAAGAGGGGCTGTTTCCGAAATTGGGATGTTCTCCTTAGACACAATTCCATATTCCTCTGAAGATCCTACAGAAAGAATTTTAACTGTATCGGAAATATCAGATTGTTTGATGGCATCATAAAACAAAGCAGTCTTAGTAACGTTAGCATCCAGAGTCCTGGACACTTGTGTCCAGGACTTCGCCACCGAACTTTGAGCTGCTAGATGGAAGATTAGATCTGGTTTTATAGTATTCAGCAATTGAACAATGGCTTCTTCTTGATTGAAATCAAGCTGAACCCTGTTTATATGATTTTTCTCGTGATTGACACTTCGACTAGTCCCCCAAACTTCAATCTGCTGGGAGACTAGGTACTCTTCCAAATGCCTACCTACAAAACCGTTAACGCCTGTAATTAAGGCTTTCATAGCTTAACCTCCTTTAGTTGAGGCTTATTTTAGTCTGTTAAGATCACTATCCACCATCATCTTCACCAACTGCTCAAAACCAACTTCTAGTTCCCATCCGAGCTTATTCTTAGCTTTGGAGCAGTCACCTAATAACAAATCAACCTCAGCCGGTCTCACAAACTTCTGGTCAATAACCACATAATCACTCCAGTTAAGACCAACATGACTAAAGGCAATCTCAACTAATTCTTCAACCGTGTGTGTTTCACCTGTAGAAATAACGTAATCTTCTGGTGTTTCCTGTTGAAGCATCAGCCACATTGCTTTTACATAATCTCCGGCAAATCCCCAGTCTCTTTTTGCATCCAAATTCCCCATGCGAAGCTCACTTTGAAGGCCCAACTTAATACGAGCCACTGCATCAGTAACCTTGCGTGTAACAAACTCAACACCACGTCGAGGTGATTCGTGATTAAAGAGAATGCCAGAACAAGCAAACATATTATAGCTTTCTCTATAATTCACTGTGATCCAATGGCCGTATACCTTCGCCACACCATATGGGCTTCTTGGGTAGAACGGAGTTGTCTCTTTTTGTGGGGTTTCAACTACTTTACCAAACATTTCACTGCTAGAAGCTTGATAAAACCTAGCCTCTGGCTTTACAATTCGTACTGCTTCTAACATATTAGTTACTCCCATACCGGTTGCTTGGCCTGTGAGTACGGGTTGATCCCAAGAGGTTGCAACAAAGGATTGCGCTGCTAAGTTATACACTTCATCTGGATTAGATTTTTTCACTGCATTAATAAGAGAGCCCTGATCTAACAAATCACCTTCGATAAATTCGATTTCATTCTTGATGTATTCAATATTTTCAAGAATTGGAACACTCGTTCTTCTTCGTAATCCATAAACTTTATATCCCTTGGAGAGCAGAAGCTCAGCCAAATATGATCCGTCTTGTCCAGTAATGCCTGTAATTAACGCTTTTTTATTCATAGTTTGATAATTCTCCTTTTTATGTTCATTACTAAATATATTTCGATTAGTTTAGAGATACTGCTCTCTTTTTTGGTTTCTTAGTTCCTTTAGTAACAACTTGACCTCCTGAGCTTTATCTTTTGTGCATATAAGAGTTACATCTTCTGTATCTACTATTATTAAGTCCTCAATTCCAAGTGTCGCAATTAACTTACCATTGCTTTCAATAATGCATCGCTTAGTATCTAAATTCAGGATGTTACCTTTAATAACATTACCATCCTCATCAAGATCATTAATACGTTCAAGGGCCGTCCAGCTACCGACATCATCCCATCCAAAAACACAAGGGATCATGTATATATTGCTAACCTTCTCCATAATCCCGTAATCAATAGATTGATCTGGCATTTTAGAAAACTCACTTTTGATAGCTTCATCACGTTCCGGAGAATCAAAAGTAGCCTTCATGGTCTCTAGAACATCATGCATATCAGGCATCAGTTCTTTAATATAATTCCGAATCACGCTAACCTTCCATACAAAAATGCCGCTATTCCAATAATAATTTCCAGATTTAAAATAAGATTGAGCTGTCTCAGCGTCCGGTTTCTCAACAAACTTACTAACTTTTATAATATCTAGATCATTTAATTGCGTGGATTCACCAGAACTTTCAATATAGCCGTATCCAGTTTCTGGATAGGTAGGTTTTATACCTAGTGTAACAAGATTAGACCCCTCTTGAGCAACATCAACAGCAGTTTTGATAATTTTAATAAATCCTTCGTCATTCTTGATAATATGGTCGGATGGAATAACAACCATGGTACTGTCAGGGAATTTTCCTTCGATGACGATAGAGGCCAGCCCAACGCAAGGTGCTGTATTCCGTCCCACTGGTTCGATAATGATATTGCTGTTTGGTAAATGCGGAATTTGAGCCTTTAGAAGTTCTGCATACAACTCATTGGTTACGATGAAAATTTGGCTGATATCTACAAGTTTCTCTAATCTATGTATAGATTGTTGAATCATCGATTTATTACCTGATATATTTAAAAATTGCTTTGGCAAATTGGTCCGACTCTTCGGCCAAAAACGTTCGCCTTTTCCACCAGCCATAATTACACATGTTATTGTCATTTCGTTCCCCCAAATTTCCAGAAGTATATATATTCAAGTCTCTTTTGTATTAATGCACCAATAGCTTTCGGGGAATAATATTCTTTGATAAAAGCCTCCCCTTTACTTGCAACTGAGTTGTAGAAATCGGAATTATTTACCAAGCGTTTCATATAATCACTTGCATGATCAACGTCTGGATCCGCCCAATATTGATAGGCTTTATAAGGGCCATGGTCTTTTCCGACGTTAATAAGTCTATAATTAACTAAACACGAGTTAGTACTATTCATATAGTCGATATTCGAAGACCAATTTGTCCCAATAACCGGCTTCCCGAGATACATGGCCTCTGCAAGCCCTAATCCAAAACCTTCACTTCGATGTAGAGACACAAAGCAGTCTATAACTGAAATCAAGGCATTTATATCATTTCGGCTAATTGTATCTTTAATTAAATAAATATTCTTATGATCACTAGTAAGTTCCAAAAGTTCGTCCAGTTCAGCTTTACCGCTATTATATGAGTTTACTTTCAGTACCAATCCAACTGATCGATCGTAAGGCTCAAAGGCTGCTTTAAACGCTTTAATCACAGCCTTAGGGTTCTTACGTTCTTGATAACTCTTAACATCATACATAGATAAAAACAGGAAGACTCCATCGGGCAGACCAAAGAACTCCCTATTACGAACTTCATTTATACCAACCTGAATGGAGTGCGGCATTTTCACCACAGGAACTGGGCTTTTCAAAGCTATTGAATCTGCCACAAATGTAGAAGGAACCCAGATTTCATCAACAAGCTCAAAAGCCTCTAGCCATTCATCTGGAAAATCCGGTAATTCCCAATGCCAAAAACCGATATTATATCGATTTTGGAACAAGGAATTTCCATATTGAGCGTAGACCTCCATCATTTGTTCGGCATTAATATGAAATAAGTTAATGTTGTATTTAGGTTCTCCAATTTCCTTCGACGACCATGTAAGGTCAGACATTCTAGCACTATTCGTGCCCTTGAAATTAATAATTCCAAAAGGGATACCCGCGGAATCCATACTATTAGCAGCTATTCGACATGATTCTCCAATCCCCATCTCCGCTCGTGAATAGCCCAGTAGATTAACACCCTTTTCCAGGTTATTGCCGTAACTTTGATCTTGACTCTTTTCTAGAGGATAAGCCTTCTTCAAAAGCGCCCTTTTCACTCTTTGCCTAAAGCCAGGAGATAACAAGCGAGTTATAAGGGGCTTTGTTAATACTGCTAACTTATATGTAAATTGATATATTACTCTTTTAATATACAACACCACCGGATAACAAATATACGTAGAACAGGAATCTAGCCCCATTCCTCTCATTATGCTAGAATATTGTCGTATCTACAAGAAAAGGAGCTAATTACGTTGTCGAATCCAGTATACGGTAAAAAAGCCGCCACGTCGAGAAAAGGTGAGACGAGATCGGTTTTGTTTTGGGTGTTAATATCAGGAATAATTCTGTTTCTAGCATGGACGCCATTCCAAACGGCTCTATTTAACGGACAAATGTTAGTATTTGAGAAACCGATTTTCTGGGCAGCTATCTTGGCTTGTCTACTACTATTTCTCTGGATTGCTCATTCTTATAAAAGCATCCAATTAAAAGATCAAAAAGATTGGCTGGCCGTGGGTGTACTTTTACTCCCCCTAACTTACATACTCTCACTCATTAGCGCCGCCTCCCATGTTCTTGCCATGAATATGGTCATCATCAATTGTATCTACGCCATAATGTTTATCATCGGATTATATGTGTTACGCGAGAATTTGGGGAATCGAATGATTCAAATCACGATTATGACGGTTTCTTATCTGATCGTGGGATTCGGCTTACTCAACTGGTTTGGCCAAGGCAAGACAGCGGGCGCCATTGCGAAATGGTTTTCCAATACCGTTTTAAACGGCACGTATACCCACGCCGTCATGACTGACTCTAACGGTCTGCGTCTGACTTCGGTGTTCCAGTACGCGAATACTTATGCCGCTTTTCTCATGGCATTCCTTTTCGCGGCAGTCTTTTTCGTTACGACATCTCGAAAATGGCACAGTCAAGCCTTTCATAGCTTCATGCTGGTACCCATCATCGTATCGCTGCTCTTGACTTTGTCTCGGGGCGGTCTGGTGATGTTACCTGTTGTGTTTGTTTTGTTACTACTATTCCTGAAGCCAGCTAAACAGCTATTGTGGATCCTGTACTGCGGTATTGCAGGCGTGACTTCACTGATCATTTCCAAACCGGTAACAGAGCTGGGGTTAAAGTTAAATGAGGCCTTTAGCAGCAGTGATGCCCTTAAGGGCTGGGGAATTTTGCTTGGTGCGTCCGCTATTGTAGGACTGCTTGGATGGGTTATACAAAGTTTTATTGCTCCCAAACTTGAACGGTCTTTAGACAATTGGTCGGTTAAAAAAACCTCCAACTTATGGATTCCACTAGGTTCCGTCGCAATTGGAGGCTTGCTGATTTTCCTATTCATCGGTACCGGATTGAAAAATATACTACCGCAAAACATCAGCGTCCGACTCGAAAATATTAACTTTAATCAGCATAGTGTTCTGGAACGCTTTACATTCTATAAAGACGCCATGAAGGTTCTGGCTGACTACCCGATCATCGGAGCCGGAGGCGGAGCATGGGCTTCACTCTATGAGCAATATCAAAACAACCCATATACAAGCCGTCAAGCGCATAACTTCTTTTTGCAGTACTTGATCGAAGTCGGAATTGTCGGGTTTGTGATATTCATGTCGTTTATTCTGTATATTTTCTATAAGTATGTCCGCGGTTATATCAAAGGCAACGAGGAAGAGCGCAACGGTCATTTTCTTTATTTCATTATCGTTCTATCGATATTGATCCATAGTATTCTGGACTTTAACATGAGTTATGTATTCATGGGAATCCTAGTATTTCTGGGACTTGGCGGAATGGCAGCTGTAATGGATAATAAATCAGTGAAGAAATGGAGCCTCAAAGATTCAACTGCCAGAAGTGTATTTAGTGCAATCGTCGGACTTTGCGGTATTCTTGTCATGATTACATCTATCCGGTATGTACAAGCTGCCGACTCTGGAATGGAAGCAGGCAGAATCGTTCAGGTCAGCTCTTCATTTGAGGAAATTAAGGCTCCCCTTGATAAAGACCTGAGCATACGCCCGAGCCATCCCGATTCGGTACTGTTAACCGCATCACTCTATCAGACTATATATAAGCAAAATCAAGATGAGAATTTTTATAGCGCATCTGTTGATCTACTAAATAAAGCGTTAGAAGCTGAACCATATAACAAATCTATGCTTAGTCGATTAATTGAAAGTTACGAAATGAAACAGCAACCGGAGCAAGCTTATGAAGTATTTATCAATAATGCCTATAAATTTAAATGGGACATTAGCTGGTCCGAACAGATTATCAATAAGGGTTATGATCTAGGGATGAAGGCACTTGGAGCTGGAGACGCAGCAAGGAAAGACAAGTACTTCAAGCAAGCAACCGAAGCATTTGCCAAGGTTCAGACAGGTATTCAGCATTTGGCTACATTACCGGAAGGACAATTGCAAGGGCGCTCATATGAAAACACACCAGACATGATCCTCCATGCCGGCAAAATGTACTACATGATGAATCAACCAGAGCAAGCATCAGAAACTCTTAAGCTTGGCATACAAGAAGATCTCTCACAGACAACCCAGCAGGAGATTGTACGTTGGTATCTGGCAGCATTACAAAAACAAAACTTGAGTGATGATGCCCTTATGGGGAAACTATCCCAAGTTGATCCGAATGCGAAGGAAAGTGTTCAGCAGCTTGCTAATCTTCAATTCTAATTAAAAAGGGGGCAGTTGTGGTAGAAATTCTCTACCCAACTGCCCCTCTTTCTAATGTGTCAAATTTGCTTCTACCGAACTTTCGTCAAAACCCCACTTAAATATGCAATCAAATCCTCTCTCAAATCTTCCCGCTGCAATGCATAATGAATGCTGGTTTCAATAAATCCCAACTTCTCGCCGACATCATGGCGCATCCCGTCAAAATGATATGCATAGATCGGGCTGCGATCAGCCAAGGCTGAAAGCGCATCTGTCAGTTGAATTTCCCCGTTCTTTCCAACCTCCTGATTCTCTAGCAGGTCGAAGATTTCCGGCGGCAAAATATAGCGGCCCATGATGGCCAGGTTAGAAGGCGCCTCGGCATGGGACGGCTTCTCTACTAACCTTGACGTTTCATAGATTCGTTCTGATTTCTGAAGTCCATCTACGATCCCGTAACGGTCCACTTCGTCCCAGGATACCGGCTGAACGCCTACAATGGCAGATTGGTAGGTATCGTAGACTTTCATCATCTGTTTTAGGCAAGGGACTTCCGACTCCACGATATCGTCGCCTAGCAGCACGGCAAACGGCTCGTCCCCAATGAACTTGCGTGCGCACCAAATGGCATGTCCCAGCCCCTTAGGCTCCTTTTGACGGATATAATGGATATCTGCCATGTTGGACGGCTTGCGTACTTCTTCGAGGAGATACCATTTCCCTTTTTCAGCTAGGTTATGTTCCAGCTCAAATGAAGAATCAAAGTGATCCTCAATCGCCCTCTTCCCCTTACCCGTCACAATGATAATGTCCTCAATGCCGGAAGCGACCGCTTCTTCGATGATGTATTGTATGGTCGGCTTGTCCACAATGGGTAGCATTTCTTTGGGCATCGCTTTCGTGGCTGGCAGGAACCGTGTACCAAGTCCAGCGGCAGGTATGATCGCTTTACGAATGTTCATCCTATCTTCTCCATTCCCGTAAGTCTCAACATATTGATGACATTGTACCATGAGTCCGGCCAACCCATCGATTAAAATCGGTTTTTGTCAGAGGCAGGGAGTTCATTGTCCTTGCTTTAGCCGCTTAGGCGGTGTTACCTTTTTCTTCACCTTATCGGTTTTGATGTGGCATTTTCAAGGTGGGGCCGATAACTGGAAATGACGCCTCCCAGTTTTATCCATGGAAATAGCCAAGACTCCTCCGATATACTAGTACGAAACTTCGATGGACCAAAAAGCCAAAGGAGATGGTTGCTGATGAAAGAGAGAGACGACTATTTCGATAACCTCAAATTCATATTGATCCTGTTGGTGGTCGTGGGGCATCTCATCGAGCCGTTTAACGGCGAAGCAGCGATGGGAGCGATCTATCAGTTCATTTACTCGTTTCACATGCCGCTGTTTGTTTTTGCGGCCGGTTATTTTGCCAAATGCATTCAATCCCCCAAACAATACGTCGGCCTGCTGTCGGGGCTGGTCGTGCCGTATTTCATATTCGAGACGCTCTTTACCCTGTTCAACTATTACATGCAAGGCTTGGATCGGCTCGATTTCACGTACTTTTACCCCAATTGGATCCTGTGGTTCCTGTTCAGTATGATGCTGTGGAAAATGCTTCTGCCGTACCTGCTGATGCTCAAATACCCGCTCATCGTCTGTTTCGCGATGTCCATCCTGCTCGGGTACTCGATCGATGTCGACTATTACGCGAGCATTTCGCGTACGCTGTACTTCCTGCCTTTTTTTCTTATCGGCTATGTTTTCAAAAGGGAATGGCTGGATGCCATCAAGGCCCGGTCCTTCCAGCTACTATCGATCATCCTGCTGGCCGCCGGATTTGTCTTGCTGTTCGTCATATCGCCGATCCTGCCAACTAACTGGTTCTACGGAGCGATGCCTTACTTGGAGTTTGGCTTGGACTCGTGGTATGCGGGCTTCTACCGTATGATCACCTACGCCTTCACCGTCATCATGGGACTGTGCGTGCTCTCCCTTATTCCGAGGTCAGATACGCCCTTCACGGACCGTGGGGTTAATACCATGTACGTCTTTTTGCTTCACGGGTTCATCGTCAAAACGATGCAGCATTTGAGCTGGTTCGAAGCGTTCCGGTCCGCGGGAGGCAAGCTGCTGCTGATTCTGATCGGAGCCCTCTTGACCTGGCTGCTATCCTCGTCCTGGATCAAACGCGGCTTCGGTTGGATCGTCGAGCCGAACGTCGGGTTTCTATTCCATTATCGATCCAAGCACCGGCATGAACGCGCTGAAACGAATCGTTCCGAAGCAAAAAGGAGTGATGCCTAACTTGGCGTCACTCCTTTTATTCATATTAACTAGGGTCCTTTCCAACTTCATATTTAAGACTAGTGACATTCACTCAATTCAACTGATAAAATATTTTATAATTATCGATTATCATGGAAGGATATACCTTATTTTATGAATAGAATAAACTCATTAGATGGCTTAAGAGGTCTTGCTGCAATGGGGGTCGCTTTTTTTTGGCATTATCAGCATTTCACTCCTGAAACCTTTCCTTTTAGCCGTAAAGCCTACTGGTTCTATCAATACGGTTATAGTTTAGTTGATCTTTTCTTCATTTTATCGGGGTTCATTTTTTGTTACGTTTATAAAGCTAGACTAACAAGCAAATCACTTGGGCTTAAAGAGTATAGTGTTCTCAGATTCAGCAGATTATATCCGCTGCACCTACTTACATTATTATTAGTTGCCTTAGTTCAATCAATAAGACAGTATTACATCGGAGATTATTTCGTCTATCAACACAATGATACATATCATTTCATATTAAATTTACTCTTTATTCAAAATGGTTGGTTCGATCACAATTTTTCATTTAATGCTCCAACATGGTCACTTTCTGTTGAGATTATTGCTTATTTCATATTTTTTTCAATTATTTATTTCCTTGGAAGAAAAAAATACTACTTAGTGCTGTACATAGCCTTTGTAATTTTAGGAATAGTAATAAAGCTCACTGGCTTTAATACTTTTTTACTTAATCAAGAAACGAGTCGGGTATTTATGGTTTTTTTCGTAGGTTGCTTAGTATATGAATTATATAACTATGTAAGAAAAATAAAGAACAAACATGTATTTATTGCTATTTATTGTGCTATATTCTTATTTCTCTCAGTATGCGCAATAACATTTGGTCATGTCGTATTACGAGACTGGCAATTAGTATATACACTTATAATTTTCCCACTTGGAATATTAATAATTCTCGAGATAAAAATATTTAACCGAGTCTTATCAGTGAAGCCTCTTACATATCTTGGGGATATATCCCTTTCAATCTATTTGCTCCATTACCCAATGCAACTCGGTTTAATAACACTGAAAGATATTTATTTTTTTGATATAAACTTCTCCTCAAGACTAACTTTTGTTACTTTCAGCATTTCAGTCATTTTTGTTTCGATTCTATCCCACGAATTTTTCGAGAAGCCATCTCAAAAGTATTTACGAAATACTCTACTGAACAGAAATAAAGTGCGGGACAAGAGAATCCAGTACAGTAAAAGCTGAAACTGTATTTGGAGCTTTTATCCTGCGAAGAATTCTAGAAATAATAAATAGAGTACGCCCCATTTTATTGCTAAGGCGTACTCTTCGATAATAATTTATTCGAGGCAAGTCAACTGGGATGTTATCCTTGCCCTTACTTCACCAACTGCCCCCGCGTAACGCCAAGCTGGTTGGTTGCCTTCAGCTTCTTCCACACCTGGGTGCCGCTGATCTCGCCGCGCAAGGCCCGGTTGTAGAGATCGATAACCTCATGGACTTGCTCCGGCGTTTCTTCGAGGAACTCCACGCGGTAGCTGGATACACCCAGCTCCATGAAGTTGGCCAGGTACTCGGCGCCGGATTGCTCGATGGCATTGTACACGGTGTTACGGCAGCCTTCATCAACCCGTACCGGATGGGACATGCCGATCCGGTCCTGCAGGGACACGCGGCTCTCTTCACACGGACGACCGCAGTTCGTGAAGTCCGTTCCTTCGCTGAGGAACGTACAATACACGCAGTGCTCGGTATGGAACATCGGCAGATGCTGATGGATGACGATCTCCAGCTTGGACGTGTCCGCCTTCCCAAGAAGATCCACCATCTGCTGGATGTTCAGGTCATAGGAAGGCGTGACGGTGTCGCATCCGGCTTCGACGAACAGGTCAACCGCCTTGTGGTTGGCAATGTTCAGGGAGAAGTCGCCGATCAGCCGGGGATGCTTCGCCCCCGGGTTCTCCATCCGGTGGCGCAGGTAGAAATACAGCGCACCGGTGTTGCGCACCAGCACGGCGTCCGGCTGGAGGCGCAGGATGTTGTTGTGGTAGCCGTTCTCGCCCGGCATGTGAATGCGCGGCGTTGCCAGCGCAATCTGCTTGCCGGCTGCACGCACGGCTTCCACCGCTGCCGGGAACTGCTTGATGAACTCGAAGTCGGCGTAGATCATCTCGACGCCGGCCGCAAGCGCAGCCTCGACCTGCGGGAGGCTGCGGCACAGCGCGGTGAGCTTCGCCTCACCGCGAGCCACGGGCGCTGCGGGCGCAGCCGCATCGCCATACACCGACACCGCCCGTTTCACGTACACGGGCGGCTTTGGCCGCTCGCCAGCGAGCAGCTCCACCGCACGGCGGCGGATGCTGTTGAGCTCGCGAATCGGCACGATGACGTCGCCGTACAGGTCGACGTCGAGTGCCTCAAGCTGGAACACCGTTCCGCCCAGGCGGCCAAGCTGCTCCTCCAGGATTTCCTGGCTGAGCGGCCGCTTCTGGGCAATCTCCAGTTCCAGCTCCGAATCCACCTGGACCGTCGTGCCCTTCTGCACATCGGTCCACCAGGTCGACAGCGGCTGTCCGGGACGGCCGCTGACACGGACATGTACCGGGAATACCCGGTACGGCTTCTCCGTCTCGTACGTCTGACGGAGTCGCTTATCCAGCGCCGGATCGTTCGTCTTCCAGATCCGGTCGCCCACATGCAGCTTGCGCAGGTCCACGTCGCTTCGGCCGGGAACGATATCAACGATCCAGCCTTCCTGCGCTTCGCCCTCCAGCTTGACGCCTTTGCGGCGCACGTCGTAAACGCGTCCGCCTTCTTCTTTTTTCGTTGGGTCGCCAGCATCGAATACGATACCGTCCCCGCGCTTCAGCGGCGCGTCCAGCTTGCAGACTACACCGTCACGCAGAATCTGTTCCACCCGGCCGAGATACACGCCGCGGCTTTTCGGGAAAGTACCCTCGACGAGCTTTTTATTGTTCGTTCCATCCAGGAAGCCATGGGTGAAGCCGCGGGAGAAGCTCTGCTGCAGCTCGCGAACCTCTTCCTTGCTCGGTCTCGCATCTTCGCCGTCAAAATACCGGTCGATCGCCTTCCGGTACTTGCTCACGACGTTAGCCACGTATTCCGGACTCTTCAAACGGCCCTCAATCTTGAACGAGGTCACGCCCGCTTCAATCAGCTCCGGCATCAAATCGATCGCGGCTAGATCCTTCGGAGATAGCAAGTAAGCGACGTCACCCATCGGCTTCTGCTCGCCATCCACGATCAGATCGTACGGCAGACGACAGGCCTGCGCACACTCCCCGCGGTTGGCGGAACGACCGCCCCACATTTCGGAAGTCAGGCATTGGCCCGAGTATGACACGCACAATGCACCATGCACGAATACTTCCATTGGAAGCTTCGCCTGCTCCCCGATCTTCTGGATTTGCTTCAGATTGTTCTCGCGTCCCAGTACGACACGTTCCATATTGAACGGCTTCGTGAACTCAACGGCCTCCGGCGACGTAATCGTCATTTGCGTAGAACCATGGATCGGGAAATCCGGGGAAATCTCGCGAATCATTTTTACCAGACCCAAATCCTGCACGATCACCGCGTCCACGCCGGCATCCACGCACGCATCGATCAGCTCCTTGGCATCCTCCAGCTCGTTCTCAAACACCAGAATATTGAAGGTCAGGAACCCCATAACCCCATAACTGTGCAAGAAGGCCATAATCTCAGACAGCTCGTCCATCCGGAAATTGTTCGCCCGTGCGCGTGCATTAAATTTCTCGACCCCAAAAAAGATCGCGTCCGCCCCATTCGCCACCGCGGCCCGCATGCAATCCCAATCCCCTGCGGGTGCCAGCAGCTCCACGTCTTCTCTTCGTAGTGCTTTCGTGTCCATCTATATCCTCCCAGGCCGGTTCAAGCCGGCGTGCTGTGTACTACTATTCTTTCATTGAAACCTGCAAGCCATACTCTATTTTCATAGAACAGGGCATCCGACATCTATATCAATTGAGTTTGTAAATACTTCGAAAGCTTTTCAACTTATCTAGTTTACCAAAAGTCCGGCTTCTCTTCTACCTGCTAACTTGATTTCCACACTTTTGATAGTGTTGCCATAATCCGCATAGCACACTCGGTTTCGCTTGCCTGCGGTTCATTGTCTAGTTCGGTGGGGGAGCGGATGCTAAAACTCCCTGTGATGATCTAATGCCCTCTTATATCTTCATAGCCATAACACTTTAAAAGAAAAATAAACAAGCCCTCCATCGGAAGGCTTGCCTCACATCATCCGCAGCGACTGCTGCTGGCAGATGATCATCAGCGCGGGGCTAGTGTTGTTATCTCTTTCTCTTGCATATGGGGATTACTTCCCCTCTCCTTTATCGGGGAGCTGGGATACTGCATGTTAATCTCCGTATCCTTTAGTCAGAACCTCCTTAACATCTCAGAGGTCGACAGCCATCCAAGTATGCCGCGAAGCACGTACCGTGCGCACGATGTACAAAACTTTGGAACGGAATCGCCCCAACCGTCAACTGGTTCCAGGATTTCTTCACCATAGGTTTGCCAGTGCACGACCTGCCCCCAAGTTTTCCAGTACATCGTCCTGCTCCACGCCCTACTTTTACTCCGCACCCTCCAGCACAAAATCCATGCTCGCCAACCGCTTGCCGTTCACAACAATGTGAAGACGGTGATCACCCGAATAGAAACGACGCGTGGAGATCGGTTTAAACGACTGCTTCTTCTCTACCTTCCAGCTTCCGGGCGCATAGATCTTGTCCGAGCATTTATAGCGCTTCGGCGCAAGCTTGCCGCTCGCCTTCATATAATCGATCTCATAATCGATGCGGAGCGCCATCGGATGGCCGGTTTCGTTGACCACCTGAAAAGCGAACTCCAGATCATCCCCCATCGCGATCACGGAACGTTTGATCCGCAGCTCGCGCACCTCAAGTCCCTCCAGCTCTTCAAGCTCCTCATACCCGAAAATGGCCAGTGCCCGGATATCACCCCTCCGAAGGAGCGAACGCAGCGCATGCCGTACGATCCAATCCGTTAACGGATGTTTGCCATACCATTTGGCGGCGATCTCAAGCACAAGCTCCGGATGATCCTTGGAGATATCGTTCAAGTGATTGGCAACACTTTTTCTAACATATAAGGAAGGATCCTCTTTCAACTGTTCCAGGATCGGCAGCGCCGGACGCGGATCCTTAATCAGGGCCGGCAGCTGCGGTGCCCAAGGCAGGCGTGGTCTGCAGCCTTCACTCGCCAACCGGCGCAGATGCTCGTCATCGGACTGTGCCCATGTCATCATCTGAGCCAGCATCCGTTCCTGATCCTGGATGATAAAAGGCCGAACCGCAAACTCCGCCGTGGAAGAATGCGTGAATACCGCCAAAGCCTCCATAGAGGTCTCCAGATCCTCCATCCCGTTCACCTCGACATAGTCAGGGAAGAACACATATTCCACGCCTCTAAAATGCGGGGCTACCTGTTTTAGAATCTGAACAGCTTCCGGGTAAGAAGCAGGCAGCGTGTCCGTTAAGGCCAGCGTAATATGCCGGATGCGCTGCTTGAACTCCTCCTGTCCCCAGGCTTCATTATGAATCAGCTCCATGAACCGGTTCGAATCGAATGCCGGATAAACCTCCTTCAACCGGTCGGTCACTTGCTGGAACAACGTATTTGAATATAGATCCTTCAGCGTTTCTCTCATATAAGATCTCCCTAAAAAATAATTTTTACGATATTGTATCCACGTCTTACGGAATCCTTGAAAGCCCTTTATTTATGCGATAACCCGGCGGTTCCAACCCATCTCCAAATGAGCCGTCAACCGCTCCAACCCCATTCCCCGCCTCTTCCCAATCCAAAACATGTGGTGTAGGATGAAGTTGCACGCCTTTCGCTTTAGCGCGGCAGTCTGGTTCATTCCAGTTTGCCAAATTAGTGGGGCGTTTTGCTTTATCCGTATCCGGCCTCCCGCTGCTGGGATGTCACAATGTATACATGAACAACTTTCTTATCTCTAAAGAAAAACGTCTATCGACGTACTTTCACAGATAACAGACCGCATGTAGAGGAAGTTTTCCTTTCGAGATAAGCGCAGCGCCTTCTCCAAGATCCGACGGTAAACCGACGGATTCTCCTGCAGGAACTCCTGCAGCTTCTCGGCGAACAAGGGCTCAAGTCTCGAAGTTTATACTTTTGCTATCTCTAAAAATGTAATACATACATCATTACCCCATTTAAAAGACAGGAGGCGAAGCTCGAAGGATTACAACAAATCGCACATCAGGAGATGAAGAAGACATGGAAAGCTGGAAAAAGAATTTATGGATACTATGGTTCGGCTCATTTATCGTTTCATCAAGCTTCTCGATGGTCATACCATTTCTCCCACTTTTTCTGATTGAGCTCGGCGTTACCAAGAATACGGAAATGTGGTCGGGACTGCTGTTCAGTTCCGCTTTTTTTGCGGGCGCCTTGTCCTCTCCCTTCTGGGGAGCCGTCGGGGATAAATACGGACGCAAACCGATGATTATCCGCGCGGGGCTGGTGCTCTTTGTCATCTATATTCTGATGGCATTCGTCACGAATGAGTATCAGGTGCTGATTCTCCGCCTGCTGCAAGGCCTTCTCTCCGGCTTTATCCCGGGTGCAATCGCCATTGTAGGCACCAATACCCCCGAGAAAAAGGTCGGCTACGCACTCTCCATGATGTCCACAGCAACCGCAACCGGCGGCATTATGGGCCCAATGATCGGAGGCACCCTGGCCTCCCTGTTCAGCAACCGAATGGCATTCGGATTGGCAGGGATGCTGTGCTTCGCAGCCACGCTGCTTGTCATATTCTGGGTCAAGGAAGAGAAATTCGTACCCAGCAAAGAGCGCGTCTCCGTCATAAACACGTTTAAGGTCGCCGGACATAACAAGGCGCTGATGACCGTGCTTATGCTTACGGTGCTGACGCAGTTCTCCGTCATGACGATCGAGCCCGTACTGCCGCTGTATATCGCTCAAATCGGCGGCTCTTCATCACATACCTCGATGATTGCCGGCTTTGTGTTCTCCATCGTCGGGATCGCCAGCATCCTGTTTGCGGCCCGCTGGGGACGCTTATCCGACAAAATCGGATTTCAAAAGGTGCTGCTGATCGGTCTGCTCGCCGGCGGAATCGGATCGCTCGCCCAAATCCTGTTCAGCAACATTTGGGCATTCTCGGCCATTCGCTTTGCTTACGGCGCCTTCTTCTGTGCCGTATTCCCGGCACTCAACGGCCTAGTTGTCAAACATACGCCAAGCGAATTCCGCGGGCGTGCGTTCAGCCTCAACCAGACAGCCAACCAAATTGGCGGTATGGCCGGGCCTCTCGCAGGCGGCATGATCAGCGGCATCTTTAACATCCATTCGGTATTCTTGATGACCGGTGTGTTAATGCTGATTACGACCGCCATTACCTATTGGACAATGCGGCCAACGCGACAGCAGCCTGTTGAAAAAGGCACGCTCTCTTCATAAAATCTCTTTACGATGCGCACGCATGATGTATTCAATCACGCGTGCGTATTTCATTACGGATTTAAATCGAATCATCGTGGGGCTTATATAGTCCAACATCTTTAACTCATTGCCTGCACACCTATTCTCCTCCGCCACTTTAGACATGCATATGACGGTCCGCTTCATCCCACGGCACCGCATATCCGCTTCCCTTGGCGCAAAATATCGAAGAGGAGCTGTATTCCGGGTCCGCATTTTTATCGTATCCTTTACGTTCAATGACCTCGGCCTCGTTATGGCACCGGCCATATCCGCCGTAAACCAGGGATATCGCACCTCTTCCCTTCGTGTAGGCGGCTAATTCCATGCTGTAATTCATCATAGTCGATACGGGAGCTGATCCTGTGACCGTCACCTTGTTTCCCGCCGTTTCCGGCGGCTCGAAGCTTGCTTTCGCCTGGGTCAGATCTGACATCAACCGTCCGATATACTCGGCATCCACCTTTACCTTGAAGTGATAGTAAGGCTCCAGGAGCATATTGACTGCCTTCTCCAGGCCTTGGCGTAACGCACGGTAGGTGGCTTCCCTGAAATCCCCGCCATGCGTATGCTTGTTGTGCGCCCGCCCTTTCAGCAGGGTAATCTTGATGTCCGTAACGGGAGAGCCTGTAAGCAGTCCGTGATGATCCCTCTCGCCGACATGCTGGGCGACCAGATGCTGATAATTGACCGGGAGCACATCGGGATGACAAGCATTGGCGAACACGATGCCGCTGTTCCGCTCTCCAGGCTCCAGCCGGAGGTGCACCTCCGCATAATGCTTCAACGGTTCAAAATGACCACAGCCTACGACGGCTTCCATTATGGTCTCTTTATATAGAATCTCCGGTTCACCGAAGGTGATCCGGTAACCGAACCGCTCGAGCACGATGCGTTCCAGCACTTCAAGCTGAATGATCCCCATCACATGGATATGGATCGCCTGAGCATGCTCATCCCACTGCACAGACAGGGAAGGATCCTCCGCATCCAGCAGACGGAATTCGCGCAGCATATCCTTGGGATGAATCGAGGAGTCGAATTGCACCTTCGACTTCAGTGTCGGTACAAGCTCATATACCGTCCGGCCACCACCCAGAGTCCCAAGCCCATCCCCTGCCGCAGCTGAAGAAATACCCGTAACGACAAACAGATCACCCGCATGCACCTGATCGACATTCGTCACGCGGCCCCCATTGATCAAACGGATATGCGTCACCTTCTCCGTGATCGTCTCCGTTCCGATGAAATAAGTCATTTCGTCGCGCACCCGCAGCGTTCCGCCCGTGGCTTTGATATAGGTCAATCTTGCGCCCTGTTCATCATGACGAATCTTATATACCCTTCCGGCAAAATCAACCCCGGGATCATAGTCCGTAACCGTCAGCAGATCCAGCTGATGCAAGAAATGGGACACGCCCACGTTTTGCAGAGCTGATCCGCTGAAGCAGGGGAATAGCTGCCCTTTTCGTATCATCGTCGTCATCGTATCCAGCCACCGTGAAACCTCATATACTTGTTCCATATACAGCTCCAGCAGCTTCTCGTCCCGCTCCGCGATAGCCTCAATGACCGAGGACTGCATCACGCCTTCGTGCAGCATATCCTCCTCTGTGATCATACAGACGTCTTCGGTAAGCTCACTCCGAATCTCTGCAAACACACGCGCCACATCCGCGCCTTCCCGGTCGATTTTATTAATAAACAAGAACGTAGGGACGCCATGCTTGCGCAATAACTGCCATACCGTCTCCGTATGCCCTTCGACACCTTCCACGGCACTTATGACGACGACGGCGGCGTCCATGACTTGAATCGCCCGCTCCATCTCCGGCGAGAAATCGACGTGACCCGGCGTATCGATTAAATAATAAGTGGACCCGTTAAAATCCATGGTGGCCTGATCGGCAAATACGGTGATGCCCCGTTCCTTTTCAATGTCATGTCGATCAAGAAAAGCACTCTGATGATCCACGCGGCCGCGCTCCTGAATCGTATCGGTCATATATAACAACTGCTCCGCCAACGTGGTTTTGCCTGCATCCACATGGGCGAACATGCCTATCGTTTTTTTCATCCGCTTATTCCCTCTTCTGTAAGCCGGTTTAATTACATATCCATTGCTCTCACAGATTTAATTTTACCATATCAGATCGCATGAGCGGCACATATGTTCTATATTTTCGGGGGAGAGTCGCTCCTTTTCTCTATATGTGCGTGTTCAAAAAGGTCGATTTTCAGCACCGAGAAGGTTTTGAACAACCTCTATAAACCAAAATAGCTGCCTGCGGCACCCCTATGGATGCAGCAGGACAGCTATCCGCGTTATCAAAAATATGATTGCCCACTAAAATGTGATATGCGTTTTATATTCCATCCTTCGGACTACTTCACCAGCTCAAACGAGGACAGCGCACGCTCCAAAGCGGCTTGCTGCATGTCCGTCGCATTGGCATCATTCAACGTCGTCGTAATCGTGTACGTGATATTTCCGCTTTCAAAGACGATCTCCTGGGTGGTAAAGCCAACGCCGTTCTTCACCTGATGCACCTTGAACGACACGGCAGGCACACCGGCAAACGTGATGTTATCCACGCCAAGTAATTTCACCGTCGTCCCTGAAGCCGTGCTGGCTTCATTATAATAACGCTTCAGGTTGCTGACGATGAAGTCTGCGGATGTATCCTTCTGTGCATTAATTTCAAACCCGCCTCCGGCAAATCCATATTCGACCGTTCCCTGCTCGAACTGATCATTCAGCGGTTCCCAGTATTTTGGAATGTCGATATGATAGCGGTACGTTTCGGAGTTTTTGCTCCGCATCTTGGTTTTATCGGTCAGGTAGCCTTCTTCGCCAATGCGGCCGAAGTTCTCCGGTACCACATCATAATCGATCTCGATCGATTCCAGCACCTTCTTCCAGTTGGCTGCCGTTTTCTCTTGACCATCCGGTACCGCATACTCCAGATAATAACGGTAGCCGTTCTTCTGGATCATCACTTCATATTCCGTCACCCATTTATCTCCGAAGTTGTACCGCACCTCTTGAATCTGCCCCTTGACGCCCGAGATCTCCACAGGCGTAAGTCCGACGTATTCGTATGAATCTTGGACGAAGGATTCCGACAGCCAGTCTTTAAGCCGCTGCCCCCAAGCTGCGAGTGTGCCCTCAACCCCTGTCGGTACGGATGTCACCGAGACGGACAGATAACCTTCCCCTTCGCTGCCGTACAACATATCCTTATTGTTGATTTCCCATCCTGCAGGAATGCCAAACCATATGCCGTATTCTTCATTTCCTGCTTCGCGGAGCCCACCTACGATGGAAGAGACGTCTTTTAACGATTTGTCTCCCGCCTGATAGGTCGTTCTAAAAGAACCCAGCAGGCTCGCGTGCTTGTCCATATCTTTATAGTGAACCGCTTCTGCATCGGCAAAATACAGCTCATAGACGCGGTCATTGGCATAATACTGCCGGCCTTCCCACAGGACGCCGTCGATATCGCGGGAAATGACTCTGGCATACGGTACAGCTCCGCTTGCGACCGTCTCTTGGTGAAGCACAACATCTCCGGAATCGTTCAGTTCTTTCAGGAGCCGTTCTAACAGATCGTCCGGACTCAGCTTTACTTTCTGGGAGGAGGCATGAACCTCAAGATAATAGCGGCCCGTAGCATCGTTGAAAGCCGCACCGCTCTCGTCGTCCGTTCCTCTCCCAACGATCATCCAGGAAGGATAATTCATACTCCATTCATAATAGCTATTTCCGATTCGAGTCTTCCCGGTCGTATTGTTGATCTCGCCCTCGTCATGCTTCTCTTCCTTATCCGTGACCATGAGGCTGATGGACAGCTTGCCTTGGGAGGAGCTTACCTTGGCTCCAATCCCCGCGGCAACCGGACGCAGCGGTACCATCAGCGTTCCGGACACCATCGTCGGTTCTACCGGCAGCTGTACCTTTTTCCCATCAATCCAGGCAGTCTTGTTGTCGATAACGAGCACAACCGTATGCGGTCCTTGCAGCAGTCGAACCCGGTTCTCGCCCTCCAGCTTGATCTCGCTGCCAAACGCTTTTTTAAACACGCCCAGCGGCACCATCAATACGCCCTGCTTCAGCTGCGGCTTGGCTATCTTATACGAGGTGCCATTGACCGAAGCTGAGCTGCTGCCGCTTTGCACGGTCAGGATACGCTTCTCCGGCACAACGTCATCTCCCCATACGGGAAGGGATAATGACGTGAATAGCATCAAAGCCGATAAGGTACCAGCTGTCATCTGCCGCAAACGCTGGCTTGACTCCGTTCTTTTTCTCTTCACCATTACTCGGCCTCCCCAGCGCTTGACGAAGCAGCTCGATTATCATCCTGGCTGAGCGTCAGTTTTACATTTACAATATCTCCATCCCGCTGCATCAGCAGCCGAACCTGCTGGCCTGGGATGAAGGGTTTTAACCGTTCGTTGATATCCACGACGGAATAGATGCGCTTTCCGTTAATTGCATATAACACGTCATCTTCTTGGATTCCAGCTTTTCGGGCTTGCTCGGACAGCACCTTCGTAACGGTCAATGGATCGTCTGAAGGCAGACCCACAATGGCGGACCAGCTTTCTTCCAGTTCCAACCCAAGGCCGGCTCTTCGAACCTCTCCATATTCCAATAAGTGATCCACAATATAATGGACCGTTTCCGCAGGAATGGAAAAGCCCATATTTTCGATGCCAACGGCGGCAAACTTCTTGCTGTTGATGCCAATGACCTCGCCTTTCAGATTGACAAGCGGCCCTCCGCTGTTGCCCGGGTTAATGGCGGTATCGGTTTGAATCAGGCGATAAGAGCCGTCGACGCTCCGGTTCAGGCCGCTTACCACACCTACGGATGCCGAGTTTCGTAACGAGAAAGAGATTGGCGTACCAATGGCAACCACCGTTTCTCCAACCAGCGCATTTTGCGCGGATGCGGCAAATTTGGCCGGCTTCAGAGACTTGGCGTTTATTTTGACTAAGGCAATATCACTCATAGGATCGCTGTATACACCCTTGGCTTTATAGGATTTGCCGTCTGACGTCACGACCGTGATTCCGGTAAGCCCGTCCACTACATGAGCGTTGGTGACGATCCAGCCGTCTGACTTCCAGATCACCCCTGTACCGTGCGCCAGGTTGTATCTGTCATCCACTTCGCTGCTTCCTTGTGCTGCCTTTCCGATAATGCCAACAACCGATGGCGACATCCGGCTGATAACCTGAGGCACCGCATTTTGTTCATATGTACTCTTGGGCTTAGCGCTTGCTGCAGCCGCAACGTCTGTATGCATAACCGCATTCCCGCTTCCTGCCATAATGATGGCCCCCAGCAGTAAAGCCGTCGATCGTTTTTGCCATTGTATATTCTTCAATTCTTTTGTTCCTCCCCCGGTTCCATCCTCTACCCAACCAACCTGTACTCCTCAATTTATCATGTTTTTCCATTTGTAGCCATTGCTTCTAGACCTATTTCTTTTACGGTTTTCCTGCGGACCGTGTAACTTTTCCCCGAAGAAACAAAAAGACGCCTCCACACTGCGAACAGCAGACGGGCGTCTTGTTTGTATGTATTTCATTACATTCGTCATATGAAGCCGCTTTAAATAAGGTACTTAAGACAACCTAATTGTTAAACCATCCTGTAATCATGGCATAGTCAGAGTACAAGAACACAAATAAGCTGACGAGACCGAAAGCGATTGCGAATTTATTTTTTTGGCGGGCCATCAACAAGCGAACCACACCAACAAAGATCAGAATCGTAAACAGGATCATGAAAATATCAAATGTCTTAAATGTCGCGCTCGCATCCGATGCTGCTGCAAGGATCATGAAACGTACCTCCTCGTGGGTTTCTTCTCGGGCAAATTTACATATCTTCTTCTATGTTATCCATGTGCCCGTCCAGATGCAAGCCCTCCGCCCCTAAAAATCAAAAAAAGTCATAAAATTTTCTCATTTTTAACCAAATTTTCAGATATTAGCATGACTTTCATCACGGCAGAGGTTAAATCAAGCTTGCGTAATGGATTCAGGCATAGGCTGCTTCGTATATCCAAGTACTCCGAACAGGAAAACATTCACTCCTGTGCCTCATACTCCTCAGGAGTCGATACCTGCTCTGTTGCCGTTTCCTCCTCCAAGTCTTCACTTGGCAGCGCGACGGAAGGATCTGTGATCGTAATCCGATCCTCTGGGTCCTTCTTGACCTCCAGCGCAACCTCATTGGACGGTTCGCTGCTTACATTTAATTCGTTCACAGCAACGACATGGATCGCATACCGGCCGGACGGACCTACTAACATATTGCGGTTCGGAATAAGATAGGAACGGCTCACTAACGGCTCCTCATTCAAACGATACAGTACTCCGTCAGGCCCTATGTAGTATACATGATAGATTACGCCTTCCTGCACATCTGTCCAGGTTAAACCAATGGATTCATCTTCCTCATTTAGGATGGCCTGAAGACCGGATATTTTATTCGGACGGCTCGAAACTTCGTTAGAATAACCACTCTTGCCGAAACTGTTCACTGCCTCGACTACATAGTAGGCCGTCTCCTGAAAACGCACGTCGGATGTTGCGTAACTGCCTGACTTCACATTCGCTCCGTCTGACAATAATGTATAACCCGTCCCGGACTTCTCGCTGTAATAGATATTGTAGGTTTCCCCTTGTTTCGCTGTCCAGGTTAATTGAATCTGCCCCTTCTCATATCGGAACTTCAGATCCGTCGGAGCAGTTGGTGCCGTTGTCGGCAAATCCGGCTGAGATGCCAAGTTCTCTGTCCCCGTATGGGACTGTGCTGTTCCAGGAACGGAAGGCGTTGTGGATGTTGATCCCGATGATGAGGTTACGATACCATGGATGACCGGGTGAGGACTTTCTGGTGGTGTCTCTACCTCATCCTCCGAAGTATTGGAGACAATGTGCCCCACGGCTTTCAACCACTTCGCTGTAACCAAAGCTGCTTCTTCCTGGGTAACGATACCCTTGGGATTCCAAGCCTCGGCTGCGGATTCCTGAAAGAGACCTAACTCCATGGCCAGTTCGATAGCTTCCTTAGCATAAGGGCTAAAAGAGCCCGCATATAACTCCAGCTGCTTGGCTTCCGCGTCCGAGTTTTCTTTATCAGTAATCCCTTGAAGAGCTCTTTGATACAGCACAGCCATATCCTGACGTGTCAGCGATTGTCCAAGTCCAAACCTACCGTTCCCTACCCCTTTCACCAGCCCTGCATGAACCGCACCTTCGATTGCGGAGAAAGCATAGTGATCGTTCGGTACATCCTTGAAGGTAGCGACTTCCGGACGTTCAGCCGTGCTAAGGTTTAGAGCATTGACAATCATTATGACAAAATCCTGCCGGGTGATGGCCGCGTTCGAATGGAGATCCCCACTACCGTCACCGGGATGGAGTCCTTCCTCGGTTAACCGGAGAGTGGCTTCCTGTGCATCGAAGCGCCCCCTATCTGAGACGGGTACGGGTATACCATCATCTGCTTGAACGCTATCGGATGAGTTTATGTATAAAGCACTTGCTGCCAGTGCTATCAGAACGGAACAGGTGATCCTCTTCATACAATCCCTCCAATTTGTCGCAATCATCAAGATCATACCATATCCTGGAATGCGAAGATATTGGAGGATGATATGAAAATAAAAAAAGAGCCCCCGTTAATAAAACCAGGGACTCTGTTATTACGCTAACCTTGTTCATCTGCTGAAATATGAAATGCAATAAGCTGTGTACCCACAGTTCACTCCAGCATGGAGCAGATTCGACTAAGATGCTGCCATTTCATCCGGTCTCCTTAACAGAAGCGAGGGAGCAGCCGTTAACGTGCCGCTTCCACCTTGTTCAATTCCTTAGTTCGCTTCGTATCGCGTTCCAGGATGGGCTTCAGGTACTTCCCTGTATAAGACTCGGGCACCTTCACCAAATCCTCAGGCGTTCCGGTAGCGATGATGGTACCACCGCCGCTACCGCCCTCTGGACCCAGGTCGATCAGATAGTCTGCTGTCTTAATGACATCGAGATTATGCTCGATGACGAGGACGGATTCCCCGGATTCCACCAGTCGATGAAGGACAACGAGCAGACGGTCGATATCGTCCACATGCAGGCCCGTGGTCGGTTCATCCAGAATATACATCGTTTTGCCTGTGCTGCGGCGGTACAGCTCGGAAGCCAGCTTCACGCGCTGAGCTTCACCACCGGACAACGTGGTGGCAGGCTGACCCAAAGTAATATAACCCAGACCGACATCCATCAGCGTTTGCATCTTTCGGTGAATCTTCGGAATGTTCTGGAAGAAATCCGTTGCATTCTCTACGGTCATCTCCAGGACTTCAGCGATGTTCTTGCCTTTATATTTAACTTCCAGCGTTTCGCGGTTGTAACGCTTGCCCTTACACACTTCGCAAGGCACGTAGATATCCGGCAGGAAATGCATCTCAATCTTGATAATGCCGTCTCCACGGCAGGCCTCGCAGCGACCGCCCTTCACGTTAAAGCTGAAGCGGCCCTTCTTGTATCCACGAATCTTCGCTTCATTCGTCTGGGAATAGATATCCCGGATATCGTCGAAGACGCCCGTGTAGGTCGCCGGGTTGGAGCGTGGTGTACGTCCAATCGGTGACTGGTCGATGTCAATGACCTTCTCGATATGCTCCAGACCCTTCATCTCGCGGTATTGCCCCGGACGGACTTTGGCTCTGTTCAAGTCACGAGCGAGCGTCTTGTAGAGGATCTCGTTGACCAGTGTCGACTTGCCTGAACCGGACACACCGGTTACCGCCGTAAAGACGCCAATCGGAATTTTCACGTTGATATTCTTCAAATTGTTCTCTTTCGCACCTTTAATCTCGAGCCAGCGTCCATCGGTCTTGCGGCGCTTGCTGCTGACCGGAATGAACTTGCGGCCGCTCAGGTACTGGCCCGTCAGAGAGTTAGGGTCGTTCATAATCTCCTTCGGGGTTCCCTCCGCGATGACCTGGCCGCCATGAATGCCTGCGCCTGGGCCGATGTCGATGATATAGTCCGCGGCCATCATGGTGTCTTCGTCATGCTCGACCACAATGAGCGTATTGCCCAGATTCCGCATATGCTCCAGCGTCGAAATCAGGCGGTCATTATCCCGCTGATGCAGCCCGATGCTGGGCTCGTCCAGAATGTAAAGAACGCCCATCAGGCTGGAGCCGATCTGCGTAGCTAACCGGATCCGCTGAGCTTCCCCACCCGACAGCGTTCCCGCCGAACGACTGAGAGTCAGGTAATCCAGGCCTACATTGACCAGGAAGCCCAAACGGCTGTGAATCTCCTTCAGAATGAGATTGGCAATCTGCTTTTCTTTCTCGCTAAGCTCCAGGTGATCGAAGAATTTCAGGGATTCTCCGATCGACAGGCTGGTGACATAGGCCATGTTGCGGTCATTGATCGTAACCGCCAGGCTTTCCTTCCGGAGACGATGACCTTTACAAACATCGCATGGCTTGCTGCTCATATATCCTTCGATGTATTCGCGAATACCCTCGGAACTGGTATCGCGATAGCGACGTTCCAGATTCGGAATGATGCCCTCGAAGGTCACATGCGCTTCCTTGCGCTGACCGAAGTCATTCTCATAACGGAAGTGAACCTTCTCATTGCCCGTGCCGTACAACAGTTTATTCATCTGTTCCTGGCTAAAGGTACTAACCGGCTTGTCCAGCGGAATGCCGAAATGCGCGCAGACCGATTTGAGAAACTGCGGATAATAAGTCGACGTGCCCCCGCTCCATGCAGCAAAGGCGCCTTCCTCCACGCTTTTGCTCGTATCCGGTACAAGCAGCTCCGGATCCACAATCATCTCGACGCCAAGTCCGTCGCAATCCGGACAAGCGCCGAAAGGCGTATTGAAGGAGAACATTCTCGGGGTCAGCTCTTCCATGCTGAAGCCGCAGATCGGACAAGCAAAGTTGGAGCTGAACCGCAGCTCCTCCTGACCCATGATATCGACCAGAAGCTGGCCGCCTGACAGGTTCAGTGCGGTCTCGATCGAATCGGCCAGACGTGCCTCTATATCTTCCTTAACTACGATCCGGTCCACAACCACCTCGATCGTATGCTTTTTGTTCTTCTCAAGTTCGATACTTTCCGATAGATCGCGCAGCTCTCCATCGACGCGCACCCGAACGAAGCCCTGTTTCGCAATATCGGCGAACAGGTTCTTATGCTCGCCCTTGCGCCCGGAAATGACCGGCGCGAGAATTTGCAGTCTCGTCTTCTCGGGATACTGCATGATGCGGTCTACCATTTGCTCGACCGTCTGGGAGGTAATCTCCACGCCATGCTCCGGACAGTGCGGGTGTCCCACCCGGGCAAACAGCAGACGCAGATAATCATAGATTTCCGTTACGGTACCTACCGTAGAGCGCGGGTTGCGGCTCGTCGTTTTCTGGTCAATTGATATCGCCGGCGATAGGCCTTCAATGGAATCGACATCCGGTTTCTCCATCTGTCCGAGGAACTGGCGTGCATAAGCGGACAAGGATTCCACGTAACGTCGCTGACCCTCGGCATAAATCGTATCGAATGCGAGAGAGGATTTGCCCGAGCCGCTAAGCCCCGTAAGAACGACGAACTTGTCACGCGGTATCGTGACGTCGATATTTTTCAGATTGTGTGCACGTGCGCCTTTGATCACAATATTTTCACTTGCCAAACGATATCATCTCCTACTCCATATGGCATGCATGTGGTGCTTATATTTTCACAAAGAGAACGACCGCATAGGCCGTCCCCCCTGTCATTCATCTCTCCAAATTTATTCGGCTTGCAGCTCCAGCAGCGCATCACGAAGCTCGGCCGCACGCTCGAATTGCAAATTCTTCGCTGCTTCCTTCATTTCGGCCTCGAGACGCTGGATCAGTTTCTGACGATCCTTCTTCGACATCTTCTGTCCTTCGCCCACCAGATAATCCGCCTTGCCCTCCGCAACCTTCGTTGCTTCGATGACATCGCGGATCTTCTTGCGGATCGTTTGCGGCGTTATGCCGTGCTTCTCGTTGTAGGCAACCTGGATGCTGCGGCGGCGCTCGGTTTCCTTGATCGCCCGATCCATCGAATCGGTGATCTTATCGCCGTACATGATAACTTTACCTTCCGAGTTACGGGCTGCCCGGCCGATCGTCTGAATGAGCGAGCGATCCGAACGGAGGAAGCCTTCCTTGTCGGCATCCAAAATCGCTACCAAGGAAACCTCCGGAAGGTCAAGACCCTCCCGTAGAAGGTTAATACCCACCAGCACGTGGAATGTACCAAGCCGCAGATCGCGCAGAATCTGCATCCGCTCCAATGTCTTGATATCGGAGTGCATGTAACGAACCTTGATGCCGATTTCCTTCAGATAATCGGTCAGATCCTCTGACATTTTCTTCGTCAGGGTCGTCACGAGCACACGCTCGTCACGTTCCACGCGGTCATGGATCTCGCTAATCAGGTCATCGATCTGCCCTTCAGTCGGACGCACATCGATGATCGGATCAAGCAGGCCTGTCGGCCGGATGATCTGTTCAACCATCGTATCGCAGTGCTCCATCTCATACGGTCCCGGCGTGGCCGACACATAGATGATCTGGTTCACCTTCTCCTCGAACTCCTCGAACTTCAGCGGCCGGTTATCCAGCGCGGACGGCAGGCGGAAGCCGTGATCGACCAGCACGGTTTTCCGTGCCCGGTCACCGTTATACATCGCGCGGATTTGCGGGAGCGTAACGTGCGATTCATCAATGACAAACAGCATATCGTCCGGGAAGTAGTCAAGGAGCGTATATGGCGTAGCACCAGGCTCCCGGAAGGTCAGGGGACCGGAGTAGTTCTCGATGCCGGAGCAGAATCCGACTTCCTTCATCATCTCGATGTCATAACGGGTACGCTGCTCCAGGCGCTGCGCTTCCAGCAGCTTGCCTTCCGAGCGCAGCAGCTCAAGGCGCTCTTCCAATTCGCGTTCAATGTTCACGAGCGCGACCCGCATCGTCTCTTCACGGGTAACGAAGTGAGACGCCGGGAAGATAGCGATATGCTCGCGTTCTCCAACCAGCTCGCCCGTCAAGACGTCGATCTCCGTGATCCGCTCGATCTCGTCGCCAAACAGCTCGACGCGAACGGCCTGTTCCCCCTTCGAGGCAGGGAATATCTCGATGACATCCCCGCGGACGCGGAAGGTACCGCGAACGAAGTTGATATCGTTCCGCTGATACTGGATATCAACCAGCCGCGACAAAATCTCATTCCGCGGCTTCTCCATGCCTACCCGGAGCGACAGCAGCATTTCGCCGTATTCATGCGGCGAACCCAAGCCATATATGCAGGATACGCTCGCCACAATGATGACATCGCGCCGTTCAAACAGCGAACTCGTTGCAGAGTGGCGGAGCTTATCAATCTCTTCATTAATGCTGGAATCCTTCTCGATATACGTATCGGAGGAAGGGATATAAGCTTCCGGCTGATAGTAATCGTAATAACTCACGAAATAATCCACGGAGTTGTTCGGGAAGAATTCCTTAAACTCGCTGGCCAGCTGTGCAGCCAGCGTCTTGTTATGCGCAATGACGAGTGTGGGACGGTTTACTTTGGCGATTGTCTGCGCGATCGTAAACGTCTTCCCCGTTCCTGTTGCACCTAGCAGCGTCTGATGTTTTTTCCCTTGGCGGAGTCCTTCGACCAACGCATCAATAGCCGTGGGCTGATCGCCCTGCGGCTGGAATTCAGACTGGATCTCAAAGGATTTGGTACTGACAACTAAATCGCTCATTGCCCTTCATCACCCTCATACTCTAAAATGAAATTCATGCTAAAAGATATGTCGAAACTTCCCGATGATATACTATGGGAAATTAGTGGTGTCTACGTAAGGAATAAGAATATTTGTTCCCGTCTCATTATACCCTTTACGTTTTTTTGATGCAAACAGTTTAATTAAATTTTAATAAGTTCCAGCACGAATGTTCCAAGCCTCAGCTTCCTCCGGTCCGGCTGCTCCGGAATCCATGTCGGACAAGCTTGAGGCGAACCGATGATTGTTAATTAACTTCCTTAAGGAGATGATACAGCGTTATGGATATTACGATTATTCTTGGCATTCTCGCCGGCTTGGCCGCGTTGATCGGAGGGTTTTTATGGGAAGGCGGGCATCTGAGCGGCCTGCTGCAAGGTGCGGCGGCGCTTATCGTATTCGGCGGCACCATCGCCGCCGTCATCGTCAGTTTCCCTGCTACCCGGCTCCGCACCATCCCGGCTGCGCTCAAGCTGGCCTTCGGCCGCAGCAACCGTTCGTCGGACGAGCTGATTGACGCCATTGTCGATATGTCGGTTACAGCCAGAAGAGACGGGGTGCTGGCGCTGGAGCGCATCTCGGCCGATCACGAGGACCCGTTCCTGCGGGAAGGCATGCAGATGGTCGTGGACGGCAATGACCCGGAAATGGTGCGTCAAATCTTGGAGCTCGATATCAATGCCGCCGAGCAGAAGCACGAAGGATATGCCAAAATTTTCGAGTCTGCCGGGGGATATGCTCCTACCATGGGGATCATCGGTACCGTCATGGGATTGATCCACGTGCTGGGCAGTCTGCAAGACCCAACCGGTCTCGGACCTTCGATCGCGGTGGCGTTTACCGCCACTTTATACGGCGTCGCAAGTGCCAATATTATCTTTTTGCCCATTGCGTCGAAGATTAAAGCACGTTCCGAAGAAGAAATTGCAAATATGGAGCTGCTGCTCGAAGGAATTATGGCTGTTCAGAACGGAGAGCACCCGCTGTTGGTTCGTAAAAAGCTAGCCTCCTTCGCTTCCGCAGGCACCACGGACATTCCGTCCTCAAGGGGGATCGCGCATGAGACAGCCGAATAGACGGCGCCGTCATCGCAAGCAGGCGGAAGGCGACCAGCGCGAACGCTGGATGATCACCTATGCCGACCTGATTACGCTGCTCCTGATCTTTTTTGTGGTGATGTATGCCATGAGCCGGCTCGATACGGAAAAATACAAACTCGTCACCCAGTCCCTGCAGGCCACCTTCCAGAGCGGAGACAGCATCCTGGAGATGGGCTCCGGCATTACCGGCACAGCCGATACGGAGAACCATAAGAATCCTCCGCCGAAGCCTGCTGCCGAAGAGGAGGGCGGCGAGGATAAGGATACGGCGGCGGAACCGCTAACCGAGCGGGAGCTCGCTTTCCGTGCCCAGGAGGAGGAGCTGGCGAACTTTATGGGGCTCATTCAGCAATACGTGAAGGACAACCAGCTCGAAGAGGATATCTTCATCGCGGATGAACCGCAAGGGATTGCCATTACGCTAAGCGACCGCTTCCTGTTCGATGTCGGCAAAGCCGAGCTTAAACCCGGGGCCGCTCCGGTTCTGGGCAAATTAGCCAGCCTGTTCGGCGATTTAAACACCACGGTGAGCATCGAGGGGCATACGGACAATGTGCCGATCGGCCGCTACTCCAGTTACAAGGATAACTGGGAGCTCTCCGGTGCCCGGGCGATGTCAGTGCTGCGGTTCTTCCTCGATAACAGCAAGCTGGACCCGGAAGGCTTCCAGTACGCAGGCTATGCCGATACAAGACCAGCGGCAGATAATGCGACTGCAGAAGGCAAACAGAAGAATCGGCGGGTTGAAATTACCGTTCTACGACAGCTTAAGGAGTAGGAAGAGGCGTCATGCGGCAAAACCCGCATCCCTGCCCTGCCTTGCCTTAAGAAAACTCTTATCCCATCGTCACCTATAGTAAATAAGCGCCCGGCAGACTGAATGGACATGCATTCAGATCTGGCCGGGCGCTTTCGTTTTTTTCAAAAAATGATTCGATCACTGACAACTTTCCTGAGAGCCACAAGTATCCAGCATACCCGTTTATGCGCCGTGCCCAACTCCGCTCTCGCTTGGCCGCAGGATAGCAGAACCGACGGCAAGCAGAATGATCGCCATCAAGCCGAGAACGGCCAGCGGCAGTGCGATATCGGATAGCGTACCACCGGTGGCCGCTATCTCAACCGCCTCAATGGCCCATTTTTGCGGGATGAAGTTGGCGATTTTCTGCATGAACTCCGGCATGATGGCAAGCGGCCAGAAGCACCCGCCCAGCATGCAGGTCGGGGTCACGATCATGGAATTGATCATGGCCGCATTCTGCCCGTTCCGGATCAACCCGGCGACCGTGCTTGCCACACCTAACGATACCAGCATGAAGGCCATCAGAATAAGGAAATGCAGTAACAAAGGAACTCCGTATTCGTAACGGAGCACATACCGGCTCAGCACAAGCACGATGATCACCTGCAGCGAGCCGACAACCAAGCTGCCCAGAAAATTGCCTAAAGCAATCTGATAGGCACGTACTGGTGCCGTGTACATGCGAGACAGCGTTCGCTGCCTGCGGTCATCGATCATCATCGAGACCACGCTGGAGATGAGGGTCATCATGAACATCAGGGTAAAACCCGTTACGTTGGATAGTCCTGGCTTGGCGTACAGGTTCAAATCCTTGACCTCCGTATCCACCCGATTCATTGCGGATTGCTTGAGCACTTCTTGCAGCATCAGCATTCGGTCAACATCCGGCTCCGAGGTTTCCCGGATCAAAGCAGCGGTGCCGCTCAGACGCGTGACCGCAGAGTCTGCCGTCATTCGTATCATCACCGAAGCCTCCGAGGTTGAGACCTCGTATATCTGAACCAGCGGCTGTTGTCCTTCAATCAACCCATCGCTGAAGCCCTCCGGTATATAAACGCCTACGGTACTTTTATTCTCCACCAAGTCTTCTCGCAGCGTATTCTCGGATTCGGACTCCTTGAGTACGTATTGGCCGCTGCGCTCCAGCTCATTCATCAGATACTGACCTGCCGGGCCTTCGTCTTCATTCACATATGAGACCAGGATGCTTGCAGCCGAGGTCTGCCCCAAGAGAAACACCGTCAAGGTAACGACCACGCAAGGAACCAGCAGGTAGACGATCCAGCCTCTTTTTCGCCCCAGCGTGCGCCGCACCATATGCCAGGCAATGGTTAGGCTATGCATGGTATCCCACCTTTCTGTACGTAATCATGGCTGCAGCTGACAGAGCTGCGGTAATCGCCGCCAGCATGCCGAGGCAGGTGACGATCAAATGCACGTCGCTGTTCAGCATCATCCGCAGCATGCTCTGCATGGCCCAATGATTGACGGTGAAGGAAGCGATCTTTTGGAAAAATTCCACGGGAAGCGGCATGAATCCCCCGCTCACAAATGTCATGGCGATAATGATCGCCTGCATCAGCCCCCTGGCTCCTGCCGCCGTTGAGGAGACCAGGGTGATAAACGTGGCAATGGTCATGGACGATAATGTGATTAATACGCAGACAACGATAAGCAGCAGAGGGTGGGGCCCCCATTTCACGCCGTACAGCCACATGGACCCAAGCACAATGGCTGCTGCCTGTACAAGCGTGATCAGACTACAGCCGATAATTTTACCGGCAAATACGGTTCCGGGGGTGACGGGTGCGCTTTGCAGGCGATACAGGGTCCGGCTTTCCCGCTCTCCCAGCAGACTGCTGCTTGCCATCAGACCCGAATACAACAGAAACATAATCAGCATGGAGGCAGCGTAGTATTGGGCTGCTGAATACGTGGCTCCTTTCTCGCCCAGTTTCCCGATGGTTACGTTCGGTCCAGACGAGGTTTCCACAGGTGCTGCCGCTTGAGCCGCAAGAACTTTATCTCCGCCCATAACGATAACCTCAGCCTGTTTGTGATTGACATCTGCGATAAAGGTCTTAAAGATCGTGTCTGCCACCAGGTTGAGATTACGGTCTCTTCCGGGCAGCAATTCAAGCTTCACGTCCGCTCCCTGACCCATCCGTTCATCAAAGGAAGCGGGAACCACTACCGCGTAATCGACCTCGCCCCTGCGCAGCTTTCCTTCAACCTCCTCACGGCTGGCTGCCATCTCTTGAACGAGAATCTCCTGGATTTCCGGCGAGCCGGTTAGAGCCTGAATGCTCCCCGGCAGTTGGCCTCCATCCGCAGCATCCAACACAAATCCCACTTTGACCGATGGCTGTTTAAATTCCTGATCGTTGCCGAACCAGCCCGAGAGCGCGTTTCCCAATATAAAAATAAGAATGAGCGGCAGCAAAAACTGGTTGATCAGCACCGTTCGGCTGGTAGCCATCCGCTTCAGCTCAAACCAGGCGATAATCATCATATTCATCTTCGGTATTCCTCCTTTATGGATTCCTCTGCACGTGTCCCTTATGATCAATCGCGAAGCGTACGCCCGGTCAGGCTGAGAAACAGCGTTTCAAGCCCCGGCTCCTCGCATTGCAGGGAGCGAAGCGTCGTATGGTGTTTACTGCAGATGAACAGAATATCCTGCAGCTCATCCTGAGCTGACGGGACATAAACTTCGATCTCGTTATCATTCTGCGTGACGCGCCGGACGCGCGGGTGAATGGTCAGCTCCTCCACCAGTTCCGGTGTGATCCCATCAGCGGTAAGAATGATTTTTTCCTCATGCGCAACGCGTGCCCGAAGCTCCTGCTGCGTCCCGCAGGCGATAACATGACCTTGATCCATAATCGCCACCCGATCACTGATCGCGGCAACTTCCTCCATGTAATGACTTGTATAAATAACGGTAGAACCCATGCGGTTTAGCGTCTTCACGGATTCCAGGATATGATTCCGGGACTGCGGATCAATCCCCACCGTAGGTTCATCCATAATGATCAGCTTCGGACGGTGCGTGATCGAGCATGCAATATTCAATCTTCGTTTCATCCCCCCGGAGAAGGTGGACGGCTTTTCCTTCGCCCGATCTTGCAGGCCGACAAACTCCAGCGCCTCTTCCACTCGTTCCTTTAACAAAGGGCCGCGCAGTCCATATAATTTTGCAAAAAAAGCAACATTGTCCCAAGCCGACATCTCTTCGTACATAGCCAGATCCTGCGGCACCAACCCGATTCTCTGCTTCACTTCCAGCGGCTGCTCTTCAATCGAGATGCCGTCCACCTTGATGCTGCCCTGATCCTTGGGAAGAAGTCCGCAGATCATATTGATGGACGTGCTTTTGCCCGCCCCGTTCGGTCCCAGAAGCCCAAAGATTTCCCCTTCGTTCACTTCCAGGTTCATATGATCCACCGACAGCTTGTTTCCATATCGTTTCACGACATCCTTCATCTGCAGAAAGACCGCCATCTTCACCATCTCCATTTCTCAAATCTCTCGTATCCATTTGTTGATTTTATTCTATCTGGAATCGCCGGATTTTTAAGGTAGAAGAAGTCACTTTATAGGGTGACGAAAGTCATCTCCTTACTGAAAACATCCATGTGATATAATGATGCCAATGGTTTGAACGGTTTGATTTCACTAAGGAAAAGGGTTTGATCGCACGTGACATCCCCACTCACCTATCTAAGGTATGGCTTCATTCTCCTTCCGGCCGCCGCGGACATCTTTTTGCAGCAGCTCGATGATTACGGGGCATACATGGTGTACATATTGCTGTTTCTGGCGATTTCGGTGCTAAGCCGCTTTTTGCCATCGCCTGCTTATCTGAAGGCAGCCGCTCTGCTGGAAATTTCACTATCTCTGTGGCTATGCCATCAATACGGCTTCATGATGGTGTTCCTATCCATCTCCACCCTATGTGTTTATTTGCCCTTGTTCGAGCGGCCAGGCAGGCTATGGGCGGCGTTCGGTCACCTCCTGCTGCTCAACATGGCTATTATCGATTACGATGCGCTGCTGTTGACGACCGCCAATCTGTTGTTTCTGTTCATGGCGGTAACGTTCAACCACATCCATGAAATGAAGCAGAAGGAAGCGGATCATATTCAGTTATACGACGAGCTGAAAAGACTGCATTTCCAGCAGGACGAGGCCGGCAGACAATTGCTGCAATTCGCTCATCAGGTAGAGAGTGCGGCGCAGGCAGAGGAGCGCAACCGGATCTCCCGCCAGCTGCATGACGACATCGGCCACCGGCTGATTCGCGTTAAAATGATGATGGAAGCAGCCCTCCTCACCGTTCCGCATGATTCCGCGCGCGGCATGGATATGCTCCGTCAAATCCGTGACCAGCTGGGAGAGAGCATGGAGCAGATGCGAACGGCCGTGAAACAGATGAATCCGGTCCGGCGGATTACAGACGACTATTCCCTCGATCGGCTCCTGGAGGAGACAGGCAGGCAGACCGGGATCGAGACCGAGCTTATATTACAGGGTTTTCCCTATCCGCTCTATCCCAGTCAACAGGTGGTGTTATACAAAAATGCCCGTGAAGCTATCACGAACGCCATCCGCCATGGCGAGGCTAAACGGGTCCAGATCATCCTGCATTACGGGGAACAGGACGTCCGGATGGAGGTTTCCAACGACGGTGCAGTCCAGAAGCCGGCAGGCGACGAAGCTTCACCGAACCGTCAAGGTATCGGAATGAGCGGCATGCTCGAACGAACCCAAGTGGTGGGTGGAACGCTGGAGGTACGAAAAACCGTGCCTTTTACCGTCATCACCCGGCTGCCTGTCTACCGGAAGCGTGAGATTATGTAATTTAACAAGACGCAGTTCTTATTTTATCGAAAAGGTCGTGGCCATCCATGATATCTGTTTTAATTGTAGATGATGATCCGTTCATTCGGGAAAGCTTGAAATTGCTGGTGGGGATGGACCCCGATATCAAAGTATCGGCTGTCGCAGAGCACGGGGAGGAAGCGCTGGCTTTGTTGGAGGAGGGGCTTCCTGTCAACGTCGTCCTCATGGACATTCGCATGCCGGTATGCGACGGCGTGGAGGGAACGCGGCGGATTCGTGAACGTCACTCGGATGTGCGAGTGCTTATGCTGACCACCTTCGATGATGATGAATATATTGTCGAAGCTCTGCGGAACGGGGCCAGCGGTTATCTGCTGAAGAACATTCCGCCGGACCGGATCATCCAGGGGATTAAAACCGTGCATGACGGAAACATGCTGATTCATCCCGATATCGCGCGCAAGCTGACCGGCATGCTGCGTCCAACGGCTCAGCCCGTCCCTAAATCCGCTGAGCTGGAACAATTCGGACTGACCCCGACCGAGAAGAAGGTCGTTGTCCTTATTGCGGAGGGCCTCTCCAATAAGGAAATTGCCGGGCAACTTTATTTAAGCGAAGGTACCGTCAAAAACTATGTCACCGAAATCTTGGGAAAGCTCAATCTTCGGGACCGCACGCAAATCGCCATTTTTTATTTGAGAAAAGTGCAGGGCTAAATCCATATACAGCATTTTGCAACCAAAAAAGCGGGTCACTGTCCGATATAGGACAAAGGCCCGCTTTCCAGTATCATGATGAATGGAAACCTGTTTCTTCGGAACCGCCGGTCGTTGTGCTGCCGGAAGAACCCCGCTTGCTGCGAATATGAAGTTTATTCGCCAGCAGCGTGATCAAGCTTACCGGCTTCAATCTCACCGCTATGCCATCTCTCGGATCAGGCGCCACGATAGCTCCCAGCTGATGATGATCCCCCGCGTAAATCGCACGCTGCAGGAACTTGCTCTCCCCTTGATGATTCTGAACCTCCAGCTTACAGAAGGCCGAATTCTGACGAAGGGCGCTATGCAGCTGTTCCTTACTATGAATCAGTTTACCGTTCACCTTCAGAATCGTCTCTCCGGCGAGAATACCCAGTTCGCTTGCCGGACTATTCGGAAGCACCGCGAGGACGCGTAGTCCACGAATCGGATGCACAAAGATCGGACTGCGCTGCTGCTCTTCATAACGGCTGTACCACACCAAGCCCTCATGCAGCAGTAATGCCGCTAGTGCAGCCACGATCGTAAGCGGTGTCCACCACTCGGCAAGCAGGCTCAATGCCAGCACAATCGCTCCGTAGAATATGAGCCGCTTCGATGTGATTCCTGCCTTCTCCTGCGGGAGCATGCTCTGCGTCATTTCCCCGAAGCCGATCACGACCGGAAGCGCCATCATGGTAAAGCCTGTGCTCCAGGCATCACCGCCGAAGAATGGCGTCCAGGGCAGCACGCTGCCTCCGCTTACCGCCGGAACAAGGAGGAACAAGGGCAAAGGCCAGAAACTCTGCATATGATAGCCGCCAACGAGCTTGCCACGCTTCCCCTCAAGGAACAACGGTGTAGCAAAACCCGAACCCTGTATCCTGACAAGCAAGGCTTCGGCAAAATGCAGGACGGCGGATAAAGCAAGCAGCGCGGGAATGTCCAATCCAACAATCGTTGTGATTACATGACTGATCCAGCCTTCCGGCTGCCAATTCGGAAACCAGCTTAATCCAAACTGAATGATCCCAAGAAGGCCGATGGAATAGGCAAAGCATAAGTACCGGATATGAAAGAGCATCAGGATCAGGGAAGTCACCCATATACATATAATGGCTTCCAGGCTTAAGGATATCCCGAGGAAGGCCACAACGATGGACACGCCGATTCCTGCCAGCAGCCCGCCCAGAAACGTTCGCCATGTCTGCAACCCCCAGGAATGCAGCTTCACATGGAACAGCTTGCGCTCCACCAGCACCTGCCTTCGGTAAAACAGCATCACAAACAAAATCGAAATATAATAAAAGGGCTGCGTCAGCAGTTGTATGCCTGCATCTATCCCATACAAAAGCAGTTGTTTCAATGTCTCCAACAGCTTGCCACGCTCCTTTCAGCTTCAAGACGCTTCAAAGCTTATACTTTCTAATACTTAAAAGAAAAAAAGAAGGCTAACGTTCAGCCTTCTTACTTGTTCGACGCCTGAGCGGCGATTTCCTTCCGAACCTCGGCAATTCCGCGATTCATTTGATTATCCTCTTTCGGATCCTGAATCTTCTCGATCAATGCGGCTTCCAACGCCTCGGCTGTGGCACCGTTAAGGATACCGTCCGCTTTCAGCTTGTGCTTGCTCTGGAAGCTCTTGATCGCCTTCTCCGTGTTCCGGTCGAAATAGCCATCGGTACGCCCAGTCTTATAGCCAACGGCTTCAAGCATGATCTGCGCGTTCTTCACATCCGTGCTATTGGTGTCGTACGTATAGGTTTTCTTCTTATCGATCGGTGCAACGGTAAAGTATTCCGGCTGTGACACCTGAATATCCGGCTCAATTCCCTTCTCATGGATCCAGGTACCGTTTGGTGTCAACCATTTGGCAATCGTAACTTTGAGCAGGCTTCCATCGCCAAATTGCTTATCAAAGCTCGTTTGCACGGTTCCTTTACCGAAGGAATGCTCACCCATCAAGGTAGCTCCCGCCGACTGCTGCAGTGCGCCCGCCAAAATTTCGGAAGCGCTGGCGCTGCCCTTGTTCATCAGCACCGTAATCGGATAGGATTTCGCCTCACCGTTCGAAGGATGCTTCTCCCGCTTCTTATTCTTATCCTCTACCTGAACGATCAACTCGCCTTTAGGTACGAACTGCTCTGCAATGTCAATGACAACGGACAGCACGCCGCCTGGATTGTTCCGGACGTCGATCAGCAGTCCCTTCATGCCCTGGCTTTCCAGTTTCTCGAGTTCTTCCTTAAAGCGTTCGCCTGTATTCAGCGAGAATTGGGAGATCTCAATAACGCCGATTCCGCCCTTCTCCATCCGTGCCGATACGGTTTCCAGATCGACGTCATCACGAACGATAACATACTCGATCGGCTGCTCGGAGCCAGCACGCTTGATCTGAAGGACGGCCTTGGAGCCCTTCGGACCACGAATCTTGTTGACGGCCGCGTTCAGTTCAAGGCCCTGCAAGGATTCGCCATTGACTGAAAGGATGGTGTCCTTCGCCCGAATGCCGGCTTTATCCGCAGGAGATCCCTTGATCGGAGACACAACGACCACACTGCCATCTACAGAGGACACCTCCGCGCCAATCCCCGAGAAGGAGCCCTCGATGCTCTCTTCAAACTGAGCTGCCGTTTCTTTTCCCATATAGTTGGAATATGGATCCTCCAGCGCTTCCATCATCCCGTTGATGGCGCCGTCGATCAGTTTCGACCGATCGATATCCTTGTAATAATTGCTTTCGATGAGGTCAATTGCTGTCCCCAGTTTTTTCGCCTCAGACTGCTCCAGCCCATTCCTGTTCGCTATACTGGCCAGCAGCCCCTCACCGTCTCCAGTCTGGCTGGGAGCGGGCAGCTGGGTCAAAGCCATCGTTAACAGCACGCCGCATAGCATGGCAGCTATGACCAGAAAGACAGCCGTTCGTTTTTTCAGCAAGTACTTCACCGCCTTTGTACGTTTCAACTGCTACACACACGGGGAATCCCGTCCACCTAGTATATGATTGGCTTGCCGGGAATATTTATACAGCGGTCTGAAGGTTATATGGTATAAGTCCTGAAATTCGGTTACAGATAAGGCGAAGGATTCACCGGCGATCCATTGACACGAACCTCAAAATGAAGATGCGGTCCTGTGCTCTGACCCGTGGAGCCTACTTCGGCAATCTTCTGCCCTCTGGACACCTTGTCGCCTTCGCTGACTTTAATGCCGCCGTTGCGGATATGTCCATACAAGGTCCATACGCCGCCCCCATGATCAACAATAACACAGTTTCCGTAACCGCTCCACCACTCGGCCAAAATGACCGTGCCGCTCTCGGCTGCGCGGATCTCAGTTCCCTGCGGAACAGCAAAATCCTGGCCTGTATGCATCTTGCCGACTTCCCCCGTTACCGGATGGACCCGAGGCCCATAACCGGAGGACAGTCTGGCCCCGGAGACCGGAATGGCGAATGGTCCGCCGTTCCCTGTATATCCCCCGCCGCCTTTACTGCCGCCGAGGGTAGTCGCCTTGGCTCTTTTCGCCGCAGCCGCTTTGGCAGCCGCCGCTTTACGTGCAGCTTCCTCAGCCGCAAGCTTATTCTTTTCCTTCTGCAGATCCGAACGTTTGCTTGCCAGGGCAACCAGCATTCTATCCTGCTCTTCGGTCAAGATTTCCGCATCCTCAATTTCCTGATCATACTGGGCCAGTAGTACGCGCTTCTCCTGTTCCTTCTCGTTCAGGATGCTCTTGCGGTCCTCCATTTGGCCATACAGGTCCTTGGCGGTTGCATACTGTCCTTCAAGTTCCTTCTTCTTGTCAATGACCAGCAGCTTGTCCTGCTTATGCTCCACCAGCAAATCCTGGTCCTGGTTAACGATCGTCTTCAAGGAATCCGCACGCTCAATAAAATCGCTGAAGCTGGTCGAGGAGAGCAGCACATCCAGATACGATACTTGCCCATCCATGTAGATGAGGCGAATTCGGGATTCCAACAGCTTCTCACGGGAGGCGATACGCTCCTCCGCCGCTTCAAGTTCCTTGGTCGTTTTTCTCAGCAGATCCTCTGTCTCCTCGATCTTCATGGAGATTTTGGTCAATTCATTGCTGACGATGCTGATCTGCTCCAACACATATTTCAGATTCTTCGTTGTTTTCTTCTTGTAATGCTGAGCTTCTTGTTTATTTTCCGCTGCTTTGTTCTTCTGCGCCCGTGCTTTCTTGACCTGCTCCTGAAGTACGCTCAGCTCTCGATCTACATCGGCTGAAGTCTTCTTCTCGGCTTGTCCGACGGACGGTTGGATCATAACAGTGGCCAGTAATAAGGCTGCTACTCCTGCGGCGATCTTCTTCAAGTTTCGCTCCCCATCCTTTACCTTGTTTTATACTTTCAAAAATTTACGTATCGACATGGTGCTTCCCCAGATGCCAATGACAATGCCCAGCCCAACAACAATGGTGCCTATCGGCAGCCACAAATCGCCTAGAGGGATTAAACTTTTGGCTAACGTCAAATCCGTTTGCGATGCGGCGTACAGGCGGTTGTAGCCTACAAACAACAGCGTGACCGTCACAATGGAGCCCATCAGGCCGATCATGGCGCCTTCCACGAAGAACGGCCAGCGAATGAAGTTGTTGGTCGCGCCGACAAGCTTCATAATGCCGATCTCGCGGCGACGGGCCAAAATCGTAACCCGAATGGTGTTCGAGATCAGGAACATGGACATCAAGCCAAGTCCCGCTACGAAAATAAAGCCGATATTCCGCACCGTCTTCGTAATCTTGAACAGGGTTTCTACCGTGCCTTCCCCATACTTGACACGCAGGATCGGCTCCTCCGTATACTTCTTGTTCAGGGCAGTAATCTTGTCGGCAACAAAACCGACCGTAGTCGGTTCAATAACGGAAACCTCGAATGCATCCGGTAGGGGATTCTGGTCCGCTTCGCTGAAGCCTTCCACCCATTCGGATCCCAGGCTTTCCTCAAGCTCCTTCATGCCCTCTTCCTTGGACACGAACTTGATGGCGCTGACCTCCGGCATGGCCTCGAGTTCACCCTTAATGGTCTCGCGCAGCTTCTCATCCACGTTGAGATTTAAGTACGTATTGATTTGCACATTGCTATCTGCTTTATCGGCTAAAGCGTTCACATTCATGACTAACAGCATGAAAACGCCCAGTATAAACAAAGACACCACGATGGAAGTGACGGATGCGACCGACATCCATCCGTTCCGGAAAACGCTCTTCGCCCCTTCCCGCAAGTGCCGCAAGAAGGTTCTAAAATTCATACCCGTAATCTCCTCTCTGCTGGTCACGGACGATCTGTCCGTGCTCAATCGCAAGAACGCGTTTACGCATGGTGTTCACGATATCCCTGTTGTGGGTAGCCATTACGATGGTCGTTCCCCTGAAATTGATTTCATCCAGCAGCTGCATGATGCCCCACGAGGTTTCCGGATCCAGGTTACCTGTAGGCTCGTCCGCAATAATGACGGAGGGGTTGTTCACAATCGCTCTGGCGATTGCGATCCGCTGCTGCTCCCCGCCAGAGAGCTGGGAAGGTTCGCGGTTTGCCTTGGATTTCAGACCCACAAGCTCCAGCACCTCCATGACCCGTCTCTTGATGAGACGCTGCGGCGCTTCGATAACCTCCATGGCAAAAGCTACATTTTCGTAAGCAGTCAGCTTGGGCAGCAGACGATAGTCCTGAAAAATAACCCCGATATTTCGGCGAACATAGGGAATTTTGCGCTGCTTCAGCTTCCCGATATTAAATCCGTTAACGGAAATTTGCCCCTTGGTAGGCACTTCTTCTCTATAGATAAGTTTCATAAACGTCGATTTGCCCGCACCTGACGGTCCGACAACATAGACGAATTCATTTCGATTGATTTTGACGGAAACTCCCTGAAGCGCATGAGCGCCGTTCGGATAAGTCTTCCATACGTCCTGCATTTCGATCACTTCATCACTTCCCAATCCTTAATTAGCCATTATACTTTCGACAGTTTCCATCGAATTCCTTTAAAATCCATGAAAAATCCTCACGACATCGTCTATTGTAACAAATTTGTTACCTTTTGAGTACCCGAAAGTTTAAGCCCACCGTGACATATACATGAACAAGTGCATGAACTGCGGCCAATACGAAGTTAAGAAGGTGGTTTCGAATGAAAAAAATTCATCTTGGTCTCATCATTGTCATCAGTTTCGGTCTTCTCCTCTCCGTCGGCTTCGGTCTATTGACGATGTACGTGAACCAGAAGGAACTCCCGAAGGGGGTTGTTCTCTCCGGTTGGCAGGTAGGCGGCAAACCATCAGACGAGGTGCTGTCAGAGCTGGATCAACGGCTGCAGGCGATGACAGCGTTGAAGGTGGAGCTGCAATCGGACGCACTCAAGGGACACACGGAAATCTTCACTCTCCGTGAGGCCGGAGTTGAATTCAACGCAGCCGATTTTCAGGAGGCTATCGCCAGGTTGTCCGAAGGATCACTATGGGATCAAGTTCTATACCGGCGTAACTTTCAGCTGGAATGGCATATATCCACGGACTGGGATCGCGATGTGTTAAAAAAGCGGCTGAGCGAAGACTGGCAAAAGGAACGCTTCGGGGAACCCGTCAATGCGGTACGGAGCATATCCGAAGATGATGTTGTCCGGTACACTCCGGAGAAAACGGCATACCGCATCGATTGGCCGGCATTCTATGAAGGGTTCAGCGCTGTGCTTCCGAATGAGTCTCACTTCACCGAGCCGAATCCAGATGAGATCATTACGGTTTCGCTGCCTCTCATCCGTCAAAAGCCCCCCGTTACCGTAAAATCGCTGCAGGATGAAGGGATTGAGCGCAAAATCGTTGAATTCTCCACCAGTCTCGGATCCAGCGGGCCTGGACGCGTTCATAACGTGACCGCCGCTGCCAAATCCGTTGACGGCATGATTCTGAAGCCCGGCGATGAATTCAATTATGCTCATATTATTGATGCCGCGAAAAAGGAATACGGCTTTGAAGAAGCTCCTGTCATCGTGAACGGCAAGCTGGTCCCCGGCATCGGCGGCGGAATCTGCCAGGTATCCAGCACGGTGTATCACGCCGCCCTACTGATCGGACTGGAGATCACCGAAAGGAGGAATCATTCCCTTCCGGTCAGCTACCTGCCCAAGGGGCAGGATGCCACCTTCGCGGAAGGGGCGATCAATTTCCGTTTCCGGAACAATACAGGCAAGCATCTCCTTATTTTATCGGAAGTATCGCACGGTAATTTAACGCTGAAGATGTTTGGCACCTTCCCGGAAAATACGGAATATGAGCTTGTGTCCACCACCGTTGAAACCTTGCCTTCGCCAGAGAAGGTCATTCACAATAACTCGCTGCCGCCAGGACTCAAGCAGGTGGTTCAGAACGGGAAGCCCGGCTATGTGGTTGAAACCTACCGAACCAAGAAAGTAAACGGCAAGGTTGTAGAGAAGGTTAAAATATCCAAGGATACCTATCGCCCCCAGAACAGCATCGTTGCCATCAATCCGACAAGCGAGGTCCAACTGCCGGAAGCGAATGATACACCGAAAGAGGAAGTGGTTGAGGACGGCATCAGTGCACCCTAAACCTGGAGATAACATGGAAAACATCGACGTCTACTCTATCGGTTCCGTTCTGCGGCGAAAGCCCTTGAGGATCTTCCATTGGTCATACCGAACATAGTAGAAACATGGAACAGCCCGGATTCGCGAATAGAACCGCGAATCCGGGCTGTTTGCCTTTTTAGTGTAAAACATCGATTTTATATAGGTCCCGACTTCTGCCATGGCATCTGCGCTGAAGGCCACGGTATATTCCACCTGTTCGGCCTATGTCCTGAACGTGGGGATCGTTTCCACCCTTAAAACCGCCTGGACGCTCTGACCTCGGCTTCCGGATGCTGTGACAGTTCATCTCTGTACTCCACTTGCCGAATCTCGCAGCCTTTGCCTAGGATCACCCGATTACCGCGGACGATATCAGCTTCGACATACTCGAGATCAAGGACGTCGCCTTCAATAATACGAGCCTCCAGACGCGTTCCCTTTAAAGACAGGGACAGCATTTCCCAGAGCCGCTTCCCTTTTTTGCGAACCGTTATTCGGTCTCCAACGATTTCCTGTGCAAGGCAGCGACCCAATACCCGGATATCCGCTGTTCCAACATGCAGGCGGCCATCGATCTTAAAGCCTCCCTGGAACGTGGCGTATTCACTCCGCACGTCACCATGGCTTCTCAGGTGTCCGGTAACCTCAAGCTTCTTCGATTCGGAATCTCCGTGAATGCTGCAATGCCCCCCGATGTAGATGGATCGGCTGCGCAATCCTTCCTTCAAGCTCAGGCTGCCGGCTACATTTAGCTCCTCAGACTCCACGGTCCCCTTAATGGTTCCCGAACCGTTCACGCGAATCGTACGCGCAGCGACGGCGCCATTGACGCTCATCGTTCCATTGCCTATCAATTCCCGGCAATCCAGATCTCCATTTATCTGCCCGGCACCGTCAATGCGTACCTTGTCGTATTGGCCGCCGCTTGAACTTCCGGTGCCCGTAATCTTCAGATCGGATAGCTTGTCGTCATGTGGTATCATGAGTATCCTCCATATTCACAAAGTAATCACTATCTATATCTATCTAAACTGCTTCATCACAACAATTACCTTAATAGATGTCCATCCTCCACCAGGTGGAGCCATAATCTCCCTCTAAGATACCACAACCCCGTCCATCATAGAACAGCCCGATGGCTGAACTTCGCCTCGGTCTCAAGACCGAGACGAAGTATGCAGCTTATCCTATCCATTTCGATTCCGGCCCGAGCCGCCTTTATATCCCCGAGGATTAGCGAGGTGGCCAAACGCAGCAGACTGTACATCCGTTCACGCCCGCAGAAGTTGGTTCAGATTTGCTTGGAGGAAGGGAGATCGATTGTGATATGATTTAAATAGACTCGTCTTTTCGATCTCACATTTACAAAAGTGAAAGGGGATACATAACATGGCTCTTATGCAATGTCACTTCTACTCGGAGGTACTCGGTCTCAGCACGTCCATGACCGTCATTCTCCCTCAGCAAACCTCTTCGCAGATCGGTATGACCAATCATGCCAAAAAAGGGCTGCATCCGACGCTCTTCCTGCTGCACGGCCTGTCCGACGACGATTCCATCTGGCTGCGCAGAACCTCCATCGAACGCTATGTGGCCGAGATGGGCATTGCCGTCGTTATGCCGCAGGTGCACCGCAGCTTCTATACGGACATGGAATACGGCGGCAAATACTGGACCTTCATCAGCCAGGAGCTGCCGGCCATTGCCCGTTCCTTCTTCCCGTTATCCCACGCGAGAGAAGATAACTTCGTCGCTGGCTTGTCCATGGGCGGATACGGGGCATTCAAGCTGGCCCTTCGCTGTCCCGAAGCCTTTGCCGCAGCTGCCAGTTTGTCGGGCGCGCTCGATATGGCGGGTCATGTCCGGAGGAATGAGGCCTTGTTTGAACATCAATTAGTCTACGGAGATCAAGATATTACCGGCACCGACAACGACTTGCTGTGGCTGCTTCAGGAAGTCGATCAATCAGAGGGACCTAAGCCGCTGCTGTATCAATGCTGCGGAACCGAAGACTTCCTCTATGAAGACAATCAAGCATTCCGCAAAGCCTGCGAAGAAACCTCCCTCGACCTCACCTATCTGGAAGGCCCGGGCGGTCATGATTGGGGATATTGGGATACTCACATTCAGGATGTGCTGAAGTGGCTTCCGTTGAAAGCCTGATGATTGCAGATATGCATGCCCATCCTACATGCAGCAGTTGTCCCGCTGTTCGATTTATCCGCGGCAATGGAGGACACCGCCCCTGCGATTCGTCCATACTTTTCTGATATCTTAAAAAAGGTGGATCGGCAAATGTAACGTTTGCCGGTCCACCTCTATTTTTTCACGCTTGCGATTTCTGTATCGTTACTCAACATTCCCTTGACGAAGACCCAGCCATTCTTCCGTAACCTGTAGCGTCTGCACGCTGCGGTCAATGGCCGCCTTCACCTGCTCGGTTGCCGTGCCGCCGTAAACGTTACGCGCATTGACCACCGTCTCCGGTTGAAGCACGCCATAAATGGAGTCGTCGAACAGCTCCGAGAACTGCTTGAACTCATCCAGCGTCAGGTCCAGCAGATACTTGTTGTTCTGGATGCAGTACAATACGGTCTTGCCGATCACTTCATGCGCTTGACGGAAAGGAAGCCCTTTGCCAACCAGGAAGTCCGCGATGTCGGTTGCGTTGGAGAAGTCGGTATTCACCGCTTCGCGCATGCGGCCTTTGTTGACCTTCATCGTGGCAATCATCGGAGCAAACAGCTGCAATGCGCCTTCCAGCGTAGCCACCGTATCGAACATGCCCTCTTTATCTTCCTGCATATCCTTGTTATAAGCAAGCGGCAGCGACTTCAGCACGGTGAGCAGACCCATCAGGTTGCCGTATACCCGACCGGTTTTGCCGCGGACCAGCTCTGGTACATCCGGGTTCTTCTTCTGCGGCATAATGCTGCTGCCCGTACAGAACGCATCATCCAACTCGATGAAGTTGAACTCCGTGCTGCTCCAGAGCACCAGCTCCTCGCTCAGGCGGGACAAGTGCATCATGATGATGGAAGCATCCGAGAGGAATTCCAGAATGAAGTCGCGGTCGCTGACCGCATCCAGACTGTTCTCGTAAACGCCGTCAAACCCAAGCTGCTCCGCCACGAAATGGCGGTCGATCGGGAACGTCGTACCCGCAAGCGCGCCTGCCCCGAGCGGCAACACATTAATGCGCTTATAGCTGTCGATCAGACGGTCGATATCCCGCTGGAACATAGACACGTAAGCCATTAAATGATGCGCAAACAGAATCGGCTGGGCACGCTGCAGATGCGTATAGCCCGGAATAATCGTGTCCAGGTTATCCTTCGCTTGCCCGATTAATGCGGTTTGCAGCTCATGCAGCATGCCGGTCAGCGCCACCACGCGGTTACGCAAATACAGATGCATATCCGTAGCCACTTGATCGTTACGGCTGCGCCCTGTGTGGAGCTTGCCGCCGACAGGTCCGATTTCCTCGATCAGATTCTTCTCGATGTTCATATGGATATCCTCATCCGAAACGGAGAACTCGATGCTGCCCTCACGGATGCGCTCCAGCACCTTGTTCAAGCCAGCCTTGATCGTCTCCACATCTTCGGCCGGCACGATGCCGCATTTGCCCAGCATGGACACATGCGCAAGGCTTCCCTGGATATCCTCCTCAGCCAGCTGCTTATCAAAACCGATGGATGCCGTATATTCCTCTACCAATGCGTTGGTCTGCTTCGTAAAGCGTCCGCCCCATAACTTGCTCACAACACTTGCCCCTCTCTGTTTAAGGCAGAGGGCCGCTTCCCGCTTAAGAAGTTCCATTGATCCCGGTTACGCGAGAATCAACGGAGCTCCCTTGCATGAAAACGGCCTTCAGCCTGTTCATTATTGTAAACTTATTGATTCTGGTTCACGCCGGTTGCCACTTTCAAACGCAGTGCGTTCAAGCGGATAAAGCCGGTCGCATCGCCCTGATCATAAGCTTGCGTTGGATCGGCTTCCATCGTAGCGATATCCGGGTTGTACAGACTGACCGGACTCTTCACGCCTGCGCCGATAATGTTGCCTTTGTACAGCTTCACGCGCACCGTACCGGTTACGTTCTTCTGACTTTCGGTTACCAGCGCCTGCAGTGCCAGTCGCTCCGGCGCAAACCAGAAGCCGTTATAAACCAAGGTGCTGTAACGGGTAATCAGGCTGTCGCGCAGGTTCATCACTTCGCGGTCCATCGTGATGGATTCCATTTTGCGATGAGCGGTGAACAGGATCGTTCCGCCCGGCGTCTCGTAGACACCGCGGCTCTTCATGCCAACGAAACGGTTCTCCACCATATCCACGCGACCGATGCCGTGCTTGCCGCCCAGCTCGTTCAGCTTCTCCATCACTTGCAGCGGGCTCATCGATTCGCCGTTCAGCGCAACAACATTCCCTTGCTCAAACGTAAGCTCGAGGTATTCCGCCTCGTCCGGCGCATCCTCAGGCGATACGCTGAGCAGGTACATATCCTTGCTGTCCTCTGCGCTTGCATCGAACCAAGGATCCTCCAGCACGCCGCTCTCATAACTAATATGGAGCAGGTTGCGGTCCATGGAGTAGGATTTGGCCGCGGATGCCGTCACCGGAATGCCATGGGCTTCCGCGTAAGCGATCATCTCTGCGCGACCCGGGAAGGAGTTACGGAACTCCTCGATGCGCCAAGGCGCGATTACTTCAATATCCGGTGCCAAGCCGGCTACGCCCAGCTCAAAACGAACCTGGTCGTTCCCTTTGCCCGTAGCGCCGTGCGCAATCGCCGTCGCGCCTTCGGCACGAGCGATATCCACCATGCGCTTGGCAATCAATGGACGCGCGATGCTGGTCCCGAGCAGGTACTGTCCTTCGTACATAGCACCCGCCTGGAACATCGGATAGATGAAATCTGTTGCAAATTCGTCGCGCAGATCATCGATGTATACTTTGGAGGCGCCGGTCGCCAGCGCTTTTTCCTCAAGTCCGTCCAGCTCTTCCTTCTGGCCGATATCGGCCGTGAAAGCAATGATCTCCGCATCGTAAGTTTCTTTCAGCCATTTCAGAATAACGGACGTATCCAGACCACCGGAATACGCCAGCACGATTTTTTGTTTTGCCATCGTTAAACTCCCTCTCTTTGTTTCTAACAACCCTGTCGTTCATTATACTAAAGATAACGTCCATTGACGCATTTTCATAGAGAATGTTCGCTTGCCATGGGCGGCTTTATGCCATCAAAGCAACCATCAAAGCCTTCTGGGCATGGAGACGGTTCTCGGCCTGATCAAAAATGACGGAATTGGCACCGTCAATCACGCCTTCACTGACCTCTTCGCCGCGGTGGGCCGGGAGGCAATGCAGGAACAAGTAATCTGGCTTTGCCGCCTTCACAAGCTCCTCATTCACCTGGTAGTCCGCAAACGCAGCCTCTCGCTGTGCCTGCTCCTCTTCAAAGCCCATGCTTGCCCATACATCCGTATAGATCACGTCCGCATCCTTCGCGGCTTCGATCGGGTCTTGCGTAATCGTAATTTTGCCACCCGTTTGCACCGCAATTTCCTCGCTCAGCTTCACGATGCTGGCATCCGCCTCATAGCCCTTCGGACTGGCCACGGCTACATGCATGCCCATCTTGGCACCGCCAATCAGGAGCGAATGCGCCATATTGTTGCCATCCCCGATAAAGGCCATTTTGAGGCCTTTCAATTTGCCTTTGTGCTCCAGCACCGTCTGCAAATCGGCCAGCACCTGACATGGATGCGCCATGTCACTCAAGCCGTTGATAACCGGAATGGAGGCATATTTCGCCAGGTTGACCACATTGTCGTGCCCGAAGGTACGGATCATCAAGCCGTCCAAATAACGGGACATCACTTGCGCCGTATCGCTGATCGGCTCGCCGCGTCCGAGCTGAATATCGTTTTTGCTTAAAAAAAGTGCATGTCCGCCCAGCTGGAACATCCCAGCTTCGAATGAAACCCGCGTCCGCGTGGACGACTTCTCAAAAATCAATCCGATCGTTTTGCCTTTCAGCGGCTGATAGACTTCGCCGTTCTTCTGCTTGCGTTTGATCTCAATTGCCGAATCGAGCAAGAACTGAATCTCTTCCGTCGAGTATTCGTCCAGCTCGATCATATCCCGCCCTTTCAGACTTAATTCCTTCACTTGTCCGCTAGTGGCCATATTCTCCAGTCCTCCTTAACCATGCTGTTATTGTCCAAAATGTCTCTGCACGATTCTTCTATGCTTGGCTAACCGCCGTATGCTCATGTATAAGTTCCGTAACAATCGATACCGCCTGGTCGATCTCTTCTTTAGTGACGTACAGATTCGGAAGCAGCCGGATCACATTCGGTCCTGCCGTTACGAACAGCAGCCCGCGGCTCTGCCCTTTCAGCACCAGCTCGCCAACCGGCTCAGCGCATTCGATGCCAATCAGCAGGCCTTTACCCCTGATCGCCTTCACAAAGGGATGACTGCCGAGGCTCTCATTCAGCTTCGTCATCAAATATTCTCCGGCTTCGGCCGCACGCTGAGGCACATTGTCCTCCAGCATCGTTTCGATAGTGGCCTGGATGACGGCGCTCGCAATCGGTGTGCCGCCAAACGTGGTCGCATGGCTTCCTGCCGTGAAGGCTTCGCGCAAGTAGGCTTTACCCAGCATCGCGCCGACCGGGAACCCGGAGCCGAGCCCTTTGGCTACGGTAAAGATATCCGGCTCGATGCCGTAATGCTCATGCGCAAACAGCTTCCCGGTCCGGCCCATGCCCGTCTGCACCTCGTCCACGATCAGCAGCAGTCCATGCTTCTTACATAGCTCGGTGATGGCTTGAAGGAACTCCGGCTCTACCGGATATACGCCGCCTTCCGCCTGCACCATTTCGATCATGATCGCAGCGGTGTTATCATTAATGGCCGATTCCAGTGCCGGAAGGTCATGCAGCGGAACGCTCTTGAAGCCTGCCGGAAGCGGAAGGAAGCCTTCCTTTACCTTATCCTGGCCGGTGGCCGTCAGCGTAGCCAACGTCCGTCCATGGAAAGACTGCGTAAACGTAATGACCTCGTAGCGTCCCGTTCCCTTTACCTTCTGATGGTAGCGGCGCGCCAGCTTAATGGCCGCTTCGTTCGCTTCCGCTCCGCTGTTGCAGAAGAAAACCGCATCCGCGCAGGTGTTCGCCGTCAGCAGCTCGGCTGCTTTTTCCTGACCCGGAATGTGGAACAGGTTCGAGACATGCCACAATTTATCCAGCTGGGCCTTCAGCTTCTCTTTCACTTTTACCGGGGCATGGCCGAGATTCGTTACCGCCAGGCCCGCCATAAAATCAAGATATTTGTTGCCTTGAGCGTCCCATAACCAGCTGCCTTCCCCTTTGACCAAGGCGATTGGATATCTGGCGTACGTCTGGAACAACGAGCTTTCATTCGCTGCTTTAACACCGCCTGCTGCTGTTTCTTTCCCCATAACCTTCACACACTCCTTTGCATTTGGACAAAACAGATTCATGAATACTCCTGAGCTCTGAGACCCCTGACATCACTGCGCATGTGGATTGTTCTTCCGATCGCTGTTGCCCCCAGATTGTTATTGAAATGGTTGCAGCGGTTAAAATCCGGGGGCAAAGGCGACCGCGCTGCTTCTCCAGAACAATTCCGCCTTCTCCGTTGAAGCCGCTCTGTCTATAATCTCTAATCTCAATTTACATCCGCACGATGCGCGTGCCCAGCACTTCTCCGCCAAGCACTCGGCTCAGTACATTCGGCTCGCTTCCGTCCACGATGACACCCTCGCTCACCTTGCCGTGAATGCAGCTGATGGCCGCTCTGACCTTCGGTATCATCCCGCCGTAGATTTCGCCTGTCCCGATCATATCCTCGATCTCCTGCACGGTCACGGTCGGAAGCACCCGCTTCTCGCCGCCCGATCCCTTCATAATTCCAGGTACGTCGGTGACAACGATCATCCGTCGAACCCCCAGGTGGGAGGCAACGGCACCCGCCGCCGTATCGGCATTGATGTTGTAGCGCTGACCGGATTGATCCACCCCGATCGGTGCAACCACCGGCATGTATCCCATCTCCAGCACGCCGCTCAGGACGGATGACTTCACAAACGTAACGTCGCCGACCCAGCCGACCTCCGCGTGGTTCGTCACCGGTTTGGCCTCGATCAGCCCGCCGTCCGAGCCGGATAAACCGATGGCAGAGCCGCCTACGCTTTGAATCCGTCGTACGATCTGTTTATTGATGGTGCCCGCAAGTACCATCTCCACAACGTCCAGCACATCCTCCGTCGTCTTACGCAGCCCGTTCACGAACTCGGTCTCGATGCCAAGCTTCTCCAGATTGCCGGAGATCGCGGGTCCGCCACCATGAACGATAACGGGGTTAACTCCCTTTTGCTGCAGATTCTTCAAATCCTCGAAGAAGCTGTCAGGAAGGGCCGCGAGCGTGCTGCCGCCACATTTCATCACGAACGTATCCGCATCTGATGTTTTAACCGGCAGCGTAACCTTTTGATCGATCGTGCTCTTCATATCCGTCTCCTCCGTCCTACTGAATGTTTATCTACGTACGATAAGCCGCATTAATGCGGACATAGTCATAAGTTAAATCACAGCCCCAAGCCGTAGCCGAGCCATTTCCGATATGCAGCTTCACGTCAATATCCACGGTGTCACCCTGGAGGTAAACCAGAGCCGCCTCCTCGTCAAAAGCAACCGGTCTTGACTGCTCCAGCACCGAAATCGGGCCTATGGCAATATCGACCGTCTCCGGATTAACCGGGCGGCCCGCACGGCCGACAGCCGCAATAATGCGTCCCCAGTTGGCATCTGCGCCGAATACGGCGGATTTGACCAGGCTGGATCCAATGATCGTCTTGGCAATCGCTTGCGCGTCATCGTCGCTTTCAGCACCGTCCACACGAACCTCGATCAGGCGGGAAGCCCCCTCTCCGTCACGCGCGATCGCCTTCGCCAGCTGCTGGCACACATAGTGAAAACCAGCTGCGAATGCATCCCAATCCGGGTGCTCAGGCGAAAGCAAGTCGTGCCCCGCCATGCCGCTAGCCATCGCGACCAGCATATCGTTGGTGCTTGTATCGCCATCCACCGTAATCATATTAAAGGTCAGATTGGTCGTTTGGCGCAGCAGCAGCTGCAGCGCTTCCTGACCAATGACCGCATCTGTCGTCATAAATCCGAGCATGGTCGCCATGTTCGGATGAATCATCCCCGACCCCTTCGCTGTTCCGGCGATAGTTACCTTTGTACCGTTAACTTGAACGGTCACGCAGGCTTCTTTTTTCACGAGATCGGTTGTCAAAATCGCTTGGCTGAAGCTCTCAGCCCCTTCGCTTCCGCCGCTGAGTCGTGCAGGCAGCCCAGCGATCCCCGTCGAAACGCGGTCCATCTTCAGCAGTTCCCCGATGACTCCCGTTGAGGCGACGGCCACATCGTTCTCGTCCAGGCCGAATTGCGCAGCCGTATTGGCACGCATCGTGTAAGCATCCTCTTCGCCCTGCTTACCCGTACAGGCATTGGCATTTCCGCTGTTCACGACAATCGCGCGAAGCTTGCCGTCCTGCAGGCTTTCACGCGTTACCTTCAGCGGTGCCGCTTGAAACAGATTCGTCGTATATACAGCTGCCGCCACGGCAGGCACGTCACATACAATGACGCCCAGATCGTTACGGTCGGTCTTCTTAAGTCCACAGTGGAGTCCGGCAGCCTTGAAGCCTTGCGGCGTTACGATGCTGCCCCCGTCAATAATCGCAAACATATTCTCTCCCATGTCTGTATCCCCAGCCGCTTACGGATAAATCGGCGTAAACGTAAGTCCGAGGCTCTCCTCCCATCCCATCATCAAATTCAGGTTCTGGATTGCCTGACCGGCCGCACCCTTCACCACATTGTCAATGACCGATATAATGGTCACTCTGTTCGTACGCGCATCCACCGCGAATCCGATGTCGCAGTAATTGGACCCGCTGACTTCTTTTGTCGCAGGCCATACGCCCAAGTCCCGGATTCTCACAAACTTGCGATCCTTGAAATACTGGCGATACAGTTCAATGAAATCCTCTTCCGTGTATGGACCATTCAGCGTGGCATACATGGTGGTCATGATTCCCCGCGTCATCGGCACCAAATGGGTGGTAAAGGTAACGGTAATCGGTTCGCCCGCTACCTGAGTCAATACCTGCTCAACCTCGGGAATATGCTGGTGTTTATTCACCTTATAGGCTTTGAAGTTCTCATTGATCTCGGCATAATGCGTCATCAAACTCGTTCCCCGCCCTGCACCGGACACACCGGATTTGGCGTCGATAATAAGGGAAGAGGCATCAATCCATCCCGCGCTGATGGCCGGAATCAGCCCGAGGAGCGTCGCTGTCGGATAGCAGCCCGGATTGGAGATAAAATCGACATCGCGGACCTCTTCGCCAAACACTTCGCATAGACCGTATACGGCTTTCTCTAATAGTTCCGCACTCGGAGCGGTATGCTTATACCACTGTTCATACACTGCCCCGTCTTTCAAGCGAAAATCTCCCGACAGATCAATGACCTTCAAGCCTGCATCCAGCAGCTCCGGTACCAGCTTGGCACTGACCCCAGAAGGCGTGGCCGCGAACACCAGGTCTGCCACCTCAGCGATTTCCGCTGGGTTAACGCCATCCAGGTTCTGGGTCATGATATTTGTCAAATGCGGAAAACCGTCCGAGATCGGTACCCCTGCAGTTGAAGACGAGATTACCGATGTAATCTCAACGCGCGGGTGTGCTTGCAGCAGCCGGATCAGTTCCACGCCACCGTAGCCGGTAGATCCTACAATAGCTACTTTTACTATGTTTGTGTCCGTCATTTCTCCTCATCCCTCTCCCCAAGGAACAGCTGAAGGACCTTATGCAAGGTCCCATTCATCCATCCTTCATCTGTACGCCATGCTCATCCGTTTCCTTCACCCGATCGATCACGCTGCCGCTGATGCTATCCTCATCATATGATGGGTTATCAAAAACCACGCGTGTCTACTGATGCTTCTTGATATCATTTTTGCTTCAAGAAGCAGTCAAGCTGGCGATGATCTTCTTCGGAGTTTTTTGTCTCCTGCGTTAGCACACGCTTTATTCCTAGGTATTCATTGACTTTATCCGTCTCATAAATATGTATTATTATACGACCGTATTCATATAAATACAATGGATTATTCAAAATTGGTCCCAATTACAAGTTAAATCCGTTTCATACAATGACTAAAGTGCTGATTCATATTCTTCTTTTAGAATGGAATATAATTTGAGGTCCCAATGCCGCCCTTTGGTCTTAATCCCCTTCCTCAACGTCCCCTCATAGGACATGCCGATCTTCTCCATAACACGCTGAGAGCCGATATTCCCTTCTATGCAACGAGCTTGGATGCGCACAAGATCCATTTCACCAAATCCGAGTTTCAATAGAGCAGAAGCAGCTTCCGTCATGAGACCTTGTCCCCAACAATCCCGCGCGAGTACATATCCAATCTCGGCACTCTGCTGTTCCGGCTTCCACCATACGAAATCCACCGTCCCGACCAGACGTCCGCTTTCCTTCAGCTCGATCCCCCAAGGGGCAATATCATGCTTGGCATACTGGACAAGTATAAACTGGATGAATTTCTTACTGTCGTTGATCGAGCGGTGAGTTTCCCATGTTACGTACTTGGCAACCTCATCATCAGAGGCATAGGCATACATCTGGTCCGCATCCTGCATCGATATTCTGCGAAGCCTCAGGCGTTCGGTTTCCAGCACCGGCAAATTAGCAAAGATCCGTTCGATTTCCATAATCCCCTACCCCCTGAACAATATTAGATACCATTATATGCTCTTTGCTAGAAAAATAAAGGAAAATTCAAGGACGATAGTCTGACCCTACCCTAAAGGCCGATCCCATAAGAAAAACGACGATCGACGCACTTCACAGAAGATGACGGCGTTTAGAGGAAGTTTTGCTTGCGATATCAGGAAGGCTCTTGCCTCGAAGTTTTGCTTGCAACTCAACAAATGGTTCAGCTTCGCTGAAAACTTATACATTCTAAAGTCCACAAAAAAAGAGAGACGGTGATATGCACCGTCTCTCCGAGTGCCGAAAACCTCTCGACACAGCTCTTATTGTTTTACGCCTTGATATTACGGAAGCCCTCACCCAATACCTCATGGGCATTGCTAATGATGACAAACGCATTCGGGTCCACCGATTGTACCACCGTTTTCAGACGTGGAATTTCGCTCTGCCCGACCACAACCATCAGAACCGTCCGGTGTTCACCCGTATAGCCTCCCTCTGCGGTCAGCTTGGTTAAGCCACGGTCGAGATCCTCGAGAATGGCCTTGGTTATCGGCTCCGTATGATCGGATATAATGTAAGCCACCTTGGTGAAGCTAAAGCCCAGCTCAATCGCATCAATCACTTTGCCTGTCACGTACAGTCCAATGAGTGCGTACAACGCCTGCTCCAGCGACAGCACGAGGGCTGCCGAAGAGATCACAATCGCATCCAAGAGCACGACGCAAAGGGAGAAGCTGAGGCCGCTGTATTTTTGCAAGAGCTGAGCCACGATGGTTAATCCACCGGTTGAACCCCTGCCGCGATAGACCAGCCCCATGCCGATCCCGACGCCGATCCCGCCATAGATGGAAGCCAAGAGGGGATTGGAGGTTGGAATGGGCCAGTCCTTGGTCAAAAATACGAACAATGGCAAAACCACGCTTCCCAGCAGGGAACGAATGCCGTAGTCACGTCCTAGCAGCCAGAAGCCGAGCACAAACAAGGGGATATTCAGCGCCCACTGCGTAAAAGCCGGTTCAATGCCGAGCCATGCTTGCGCAAGAACGGACAATCCGGACACACCGCCTGAGGCGATGTGGTTGGGCAAGAAAAACAGATTAAATGACAGCGCCATAATAAAGGAGCCGATGATGATAAAAACGGTGTCCACCGTCTGTCGAAGGGGACCGTTGATCGGAATCAGGGGTTCTCTTTTTCTTTTGTTAATCGATGGATTACCAGCGGATTGCGCCATAGCTCTTCGAATCTCTCCTCAACGTCCTACTCGACTTCCTGCTTGATCTGGCTGCGCAAATATCCATCGATAAAAGCATCCAGATCCCCGTCCATGACGGCTCCTATATTACCGGTCTCCACCTGTGTACGATGGTCTTTCACCATGCTGTACGGATGGAATACATACGAGCGGATCTGGCTGCCCCATGCGATATCGGACTGCTCGCCGCGGATTTCCGCCAATTCCTTTTGCTGCTCCTCGATCTTGCGCTCGTATAGCTTGGAACGAAGCATGGTCATTGCACGCTCACGGTTCTTAATCTGGGACCGTTCATTCTGACAGGTTACGACCACACCCGTTGGCAAGTGAGTGATCCGTACGGCCGAGTCCGTCGTGTTGATATGCTGACCACCGGCGCCGCTCGCACGGTAAGTATCAATCTTCAGGTCCTCCGTGCGGATATCCAGTTCAATCTCATCGTTAATCTCAGGAACGACGTCACAGGACACAAATGAGGTATGTCGACGGCCGGAAGAATCGAACGGGGAGATCCGAACCAGGCGATGTACGCCTTTTTCAGCCTTCAAATAACCGTAAGCATTGTAGCCCTTAATGAGCAGCGTCACACTTTTAATTCCCGCTTCATCCCCAGGCAAATAATCCAGCGTCTCTACCTTGAAGCCGCGTTTTTCCGCCCAACGCGTATACATGCGATGCAGCATTTGGCCCCAGTCCTGCGACTCGGTACCCCCCGCGCCCGGATGCAGCTCAAGGATGGCATTCATTTTATCGTAAGGTTGGTTCAACAGCAGTTGGAGTTCAAACTCTTCCACACGCCCGACCAGGTCCTTGATCGTTTCTCCAATTTCCCCCGCAAGGGAGTCATCGCCTTCTTCATCCGCGAGCTCGATCATCACGACGGCATCGTCGTAATCCGCTTGCAGCTTCAGATATTGATCCACGGATGACTTCACGGCATTCATCTCGGCAATGAGCGCCTGAGCTTTCTCATTGTCGTCCCAGAAATCCGGGGCTGCCATCTTTTCTTCAAAGTTCTCAATCATCTCCTGCTTTAAACCTAAGTCAAAGAGACCCCCTAAGATTGGTTAGTTTCTTGCTAATTTCACGCAGGTCCTGCTTCACACTTGGATCGATCATGAGTCCTCGCCCTTTCTTATCTTCATGTAATAATTTCAGTATACCCTCTCCTGTATGAAAAACGTTCCATTTCAAGAGAAAATCCATGTCACATCGCTTCACAACAGGTTTCGCTGTTTATTCAGATAAACTCCCTTAAGCGCAACAGTGATTCCGGATCACGGTGGAATAGACCACAATCACCCGGTTCATCTGCCGCTCTTAAGGGAGTTGAAAAGTTCGCGCCCATATTCTGGACGGGCTTATAAGAATCACCGAATTCGTCGGTTTTAGCGAAACTGAACAAATTCGATCATCGCAAGAAAATGATCCTCTACACGCGATCCGACTGCTGTAAAAGCGTGTCGATGGATGCTTTTCTTATATTATATTCATCGCCAATAGGCCGTATCGCTTATGCGTTCTGTCCATGGCAGTGCTTATATTTCTTGCCGCTGCCGCAAGGGCATGCATCATTCCGGCCAATCTGTTCAGCCACTTGGACCGGACGCTTCTCGGCAGGTTCGCTGCTGCTGTTCGTGGAGACTTTGTTCTCGTCCACAACGGCTTGACGCTCCTGATTCGTCGCGATTTGGGCCTTCATGATGTACGTCGCCACTTCTTCCTGGATCGTCGCAATCATGGCATTAAACATTTCGAAGCCTTCGAATTGGTATTCGCGAAGCGGATCGGTACCGCCGTAAGCACGAAGGTGAATACCTTGACGCAATTGGTCCATTGCATCGATATGATCCATCCACTTACTGTCTACCGCACGCAGGACGATAACCTTCTCGAACTCACGCACCATTTCTTCGCCGATGGCTTGCTCACGCTCTTCGTACTTCTTCATCACGCGATCGAAGATGTACTCGGTGAGCTCTTCTGCCTCTTTACCCCACAGATCTTCGCGGGTAACGGCACCCTCATCCAGCAGCTTGCTGTTCACGTAGTCTGCCACTTCTTGCAGTTCCCAGTTCTCCGGAATGTCATCGCTGCAGTGAGCCTGAACGACACGATCAATCACCGGCTTAATCATCTCTACAACGATTTGCTTAATGTCTTGGGACTCCAAGATCTCGCGGCGCTGTTTGTAGATGATCTCACGCTGTTGGTTCATGACGTCATCATATTGAAGAACGACTTTACGCATGTCGAAGTTGTTGCCTTCTACCCGCTTCTGCGCGGATTCAACCGCACGGGTAATCATTTTGCTCTCGATCGGCTGGTCTTCTTCAAAACCAAGACGCTCCATCATGTTCAGCACGTTGTCCGTACCAAAACGTTTCATCAGCTCATCGCCGAGGGACAGATAGAACTGAGTCGACCCCGGGTCACCCTGACGACCGGCACGACCGCGCAGCTGGTTATCGATCCGGCGCGATTCGTGACGTTCCGTACCGATAATGTGAAGTCCGCCAATATCCTGTACGCCTTCACCAAGCAAAATATCCGTACCGCGTCCAGCCATATTCGTCGCGATCGTTACCGATCCCGGCTGACCGGCGCGGGAGATGATTTCCGCTTCCTCCGCATGGTACTTTGCATTCAGAACTTTATGCTGGACGCCTTTGCGCTTCAGCATTTCCGATAGACGCTCGGAGTTCTCGATGGAAACCGTACCCACCAGAATAGGCTGGTTCTTTTTGTGACGTTCCACGATCTCAGCTACAACCGCCTTAAACTTGCCCTCTTCGCTCTTGTATACCACATCCGGCATGTCGATACGCTGATTCGGTTTATTCGTAGGAATTTGCAGCACTTCAAGACCATAAATCTTCTTGAATTCTTCTTCCTCGGTTTTCGCCGTACCGGTCATACCTGCCAGCTTGCGATACATCCGGAAGTAGTTCTGGAAGGTGATCGTTGCAAGAGTCATGCTCTCGTTCTGAACCTCGATGCCTTCCTTCGCTTCAATCGCCTGGTGGAGTCCGTCGCTATAGCGGCGTCCAGCCATTAGACGTCCCGTGAATTCGTCAACAATAACCACTTCATCATCGGTAACAACGTAATCCACATCGCGGCGCATGATCACGTTCGCTTTCAGCGCTTGTACAATGTGGTGGTTCAAGGTTACGTGATTATGGTCATACAAGTTATCGATACCGAAGGAACGCTCCGCCAGCGCTACGCCTTTTTCAGTTAAGGCCACGGATTTGACTTTAATGTCTACCGTATAATCCTCTTCCGCAGTCAGACGCTTCACGAAACGGTCAGCGGCAAAATACAGCTCGGTCGATTTCTGAGCTTGACCCGAGATGATGAGCGGCGTACGCGCTTCGTCAACCAGGATGGAGTCCACTTCATCAATGATACAGAAATAGAGTGGACGTTGAACCATCTGCTCTTTGTAGAGAACCATGTTGTCCCGCAGATAGTCAAAGCCGAACTCATTGTTCGTACCGTACGTAATATCGCAAGCATATGCCTGCTGTTTATCCGGGTGTTCCATACCGCTCAGGTTAACCCCGACCGTCATTCCCAGGAAATTATATATTTGCGCCATCTCTTGGCTGTCACGCTGCGCTAGATAATCATTGACCGTTACAACGTGAACACCTTTGCCAAGCAGGGCATTTAAGTAAACCGGCAGCGTACCTACAAGGGTCTTACCTTCACCGGTCTTCATCTCTGCAATTCTGCCTTCGTGGAGGGCCATTCCTCCGATCAGCTGCACGTCATAGTGACGCTTGCCGAGTGTCCGTCTGGAAGCTTCACGAACTGTCGCAAACGCTTCAGGAAGCAATTCCTCCAGCGTCTCACCTTTCTCGATCCGCGCACGGAACTCTTCGGTTTTGGATTGCAGCTGCTCATCGGAGAGCTTCTCAAAATCCGGTTCCAGTTTGTTGATTACATCGACCGTCTTCATGAGACGTTTGACATCACGCTCGTTGGTGTCGCCGAATATCTTTTTGACAAGTCCTAGCATGGTTAACCCCTTTCGTGCAAAACAAGTGATAGAATCAACTTCATTAAATGCCAAAGGGTTAAATGATGAAATCGATTCATTGATTCCTTATGATGGTCCCATTTCATGCAGGCTAAAAAGCCCGTCCCATAAAATGAGGGTTTGCATAAATTGTAACAGTTTGTAAGGGATGCCGCAACAATATGTGCTATCACAAGAGATGTCTGTTACGTGAAGCCCTCATTCTATGAGACGCGGGAAGGCTCAAAAAAGTTGCGTGGAGCATTTACCCAGTCATAACCAATGGAAGTATATTCATTTCATAAATGAAACTCTACATCTAAGTGGGTGCCAAATATTCATCTCTCATTGTCCGAAAACAACAAAGACTCCGCCCTAGAACTATCGCTGAATCGTGGCTAACCGAACGTTAATCCTCTTATATAGGAAGTCCTTAAGACGTTGTACCTGAAGCTGTTAAAGAAACGGCCTCGTAGTCCCCTAAGAGCCACCTCATTGAAAAAATGATTGCACTATTCAGCACACTCCGATGGGCTTACCATCATATGCCAGCGTCTTTACGATGCCTATCGCATCGAAAACGTATATATCCAAATAAAGAGCCCCACCCGCTAACACGGATGAAGGCTCATCTTACATTTCAATTTCATTTCAACGTTTAAAATTTAAAATTGATCAGGTCCAACTGCCTCTGCATTCCATTTGGAATGCCGTTTAAAAACTTAGTCCCGCTCGATCAATCCGTACTTGCCGTCATCACGCTTGTAAACGACATTTACTTCTTGTGTGTCAATGTTGGAAAATACGAAGAAATTATGGCCTACCATGTTCATCTGCAGGATCGCTTCTTCCACGTCCATCGGCTTCATGGTAAAACGTTTCGTACGGACAACTTCGTAATTGTCCTCGTCATACTCGACTTGCTCTGCCTCCATCTGACTGGTTGCCGCTGCTCCGTTTGCCGCAATGAGCGTCTTCAGTCCGCCCTCTTGCTTGATCTTACGGTTCAGCTTGGTTTTGTGCTTGCGAATCTGACGTTCCAACTTGTCCACAACAGCGTCAATGGAAGCGTACATATCATCGCTTCGGTCTTCCGCACGCAGTACCACGCCTGTGAGCGGAATGGTCACTTCCACTGTGTGCAATCCTCGAATGACATTCAGTGTGACATATCCTTCGGAGGTGGGGGGTGCATCAAAATACTTATCTAGCCTGCTGAGCTTCTTGTCAACATAGTCCTTCAAAGCATCGGTCACTTCAATTTGTTGACCTCGGATAGTGAATTGCATTGGGCACTCCTCCTTTGCACCTTCATTATAACATTTTGTTAAGGCTATGTAAAAAGTCAGAATTGTGAATTTTAGCACAATATTTTAAAGGGGTCGGCGCACAGAAAAAAGACTCCGGACGAACCGGAGTCTTGGGCTAGCGAATCTCGAACTGTTAATCATCTATACCGTTTATGTAGGTCGGCTGTGCCGGGATGATTATAATTTGATTACGTTAGCTGCTTGCGGGCCACGAGCGCCTTCAACGATCTCGAATTCTACGGATTGTCCTTCTTCCAGAGTCTTGAAGCCCTCGGATTGGATCGCGGAGAAATGTACGAATACGTCGCCGCCGTCCTCAGTCTCGATGAAGCCATAACCTTTCTCTGCGTTGAACCATTTCACTTTACCTTGCATGCACTAACATTCCCTTCATTGTCAAATAAAGTGTGACACTAATTGTCCACATTTCCGACTATAGCACCCGACTTATCCAGTGTCAATTACCAAGAAAAAGGTTTTCTTTTGCAGAAAACCGGGAAAAATGTCGACTTGGCTTCACGACTGAGTTGGCGGGTGAAAATAGTCTTCGGACAAAATAGGTTTAGGGTTATTTACCCGGTAAAAAATATTATGAACCATGTTCCTTCAGAAAAAATCTTCTTAATTATACAAACAGATTCTCAAGCAGCCAAAATGAAGCCATACAAAAAAGCTCTCGGCAACGCCATCTGCGTCGCCAAGAGCATAAGTTATTTTAAACATCAGTCGTCTTAATGGGCACCCGGATCATAGGGCGGGGTTTCCGGTACACTTGTCCCCGTATCATAAGAATTCACTTCAAACGTAATAATCTTATCATAGAATACATAATCCTTACGATTTACAAACGGCCCTTTATTATTATTGTATTTATTGATACCATACATAGCTGTTCCAACGCCGTTGGCACGTTCTTCATACCAGTTAATGAAGGCATTCACCTCCGTCATGGATAAGTCGTACTCTCTATCGATGCCATTTAAAAGGATAAGACGAAGCAAGGCCCGCTCTCCTTCTTGACCATCACCAGGACCGGGAGGATTTACTGCTCTTGTGGTTTTAAAGATACCAGGAATTTCTTGCTCGATACTCACTTTACCTTAGTGTAGGTATCATATAGTAACTCCTCTTTCATAAGCCTCTTCTTTAACCCACTTTGAATCGGGGTAAAGACTATTTATTTTTTGAAGAAGCTCACGACTCGTTTTTGCATCCATATCACTATAGATTCTCCATTGTTCATATAAAACATTAAAATCCAATTTTATTTTTTCTGCTTTCTTGAAATAAAACAGAGCATCTTCCATTGCACCTAGTTTTCTGAGAGAGTTAGCTGCGACCATATATATTTTTCGGTTAATCTGTTGATCGCTGGTTTCAACCAACACATCAAGCGCTAACGCATCGAAACCGTACAATTGCAAACATTCTGCAATAATTAATTTCAATTCCGGCTGATCTGTCGCATTAATTAATATATCTATAAATTCGTATTTTTGCAGTTGAATAATATCTGTAACGAGTTGTTTCCATATAACTAGAATAGAACGATTAACTGGAATTTCGCTAACTTTCTTAGTATCCACTAAATTTTTGAACCATTTCAATTCTTTTGATGATAGTGATAAATCAAAGTGATCCAATAAACCAGAATTCTCAGTTGCCATCGCCAAAAATAATAGATTGGAATTGACTTGCGGATCTTTTTCAACAGACTGCTCCTTGTTGCTTAAGAAATCCGAAATTGCTTCTTCATACTTACCAGCCACAATATAATAGAAAGTAGAAACCGGATAAACGACGTCCATCCCGAAATAAATCAAAAACTCATTTAGTAAAGGACTTCTTTGTTGGTACAGGTAGCTTATAAATTGAATGTATCTTTCTGGTGAAAATGGCCAAATCGAACTAATTGTTTGAAATATCTCGCTATTTTTTGCGTTTGGATAAATAGATAGGAATATATCAAAAATCGCCAATGTATCCGGCGAAGCTTTGGCTGCTTGAACAATATACTTTAAGGCTTCTTCATGATTTTCCAAAGCTAGACTAATCTCTGCCAATTTAGCTTGAGCCATATAAGAGCCTGTCCCATCATAGTGTTGGACTAACTTATATGCATTCTCTTCCCCGATCTCTAGACATTGTTCAAAACATTTTTGTGCATCCTTGATCAATCCCCATTCCATAAATACAAGGCCCATTTGATACCAGAAATCCGGAACGTCTTCATAAAGAACGACAGCATCTTTACCAACTTTTATAGCTTCTTGAAATTGCCCCAACGCCTGCAAACACTTCATAATATCCAAAACTACTTTTTGAGAAAAAGCATATTGGGTACCTAAAGAGTAGGACTTTTTCAAGGCAATCAAAGCATCATGGTGCTTCTCTTCCAAAATATACTGCATACCCAAATTATAGTAATTGAACGCTGTTGGTTTCGTTTTGATTTCTTTTAGTAAAATTTTCAAATTCCTCTGAGCTTTTTGTTTAGTTTTGACGAGATGTGTTTTATACCCTTCGTGAAAAATCTCCATAGAAGATAAAAATCCATAACGTTCAATATCGAAATCAGAAGGAACCTGCTCATGCAATGCTCCCCTATAACGTATATCTGAAGAGTTTCTGAATAATCTAATAAATTGGTGAGATAGGTATAATCCCGATCCCAAATCATTCTTTATTCGAATATAATAGAAGTCTTTATTCAACTGTTGAAGAAGATCGTTTTGAGGAAAACGAAGTATTTCATCTGCATCCAACTGAAGAATATACTCCGATGATGCAAACTCTATCGCAAAGTTTCTTGCTGCCGAGAAATCATCAATCCATTTGAAATCAAATACTTTATCGGTATATCTTTTTGCTATATCTTTAGTTTTATCTGACGAACCTGTATCCACAATGATTATCTCATCAACAATACCTCGAACGCTTTCAAGGCATCGTTCCAAATAGCTTTCTTCATTCTTGACAATCATGCATAACGAAACCGAATTATGATTCATTGGTCCAATTCCTTTCTTAGTGCAGGAGCCTTCGCAATCTTTCTTTTGCCTGCGTGTAACCGTCCCTGCTGCTTAATTGATAATGATGGACTGCTTTTTTAAGTTGACCAGTTAATTCATAGAATAGAGCTAAATTATAATGAGCCTTAAATGAGCCAACTCCTTTGACAGTTTCATATTTAATGCTTGATGCTTCACCCATTTCGGTGCATTTTTTAAATACATCTGGTATTTCTTTGAACGCATGTATGTTTCTTGATTCAATAAGTCCTACACCATACATAAAATATAAATCGGTATAATCAGGGTATAAATCAATAGCCAACTTATAATATTCCGATAAAGCGTTAAATTTCTGCAGGGGGATACAACAATATCCCATTGTCAATAAGGCTGAACTCAGGAAATTTCTCCTTGAACTTTGAAGTTCGGTTTCGATACATTTATTTAAAAAATGCTCTGCTTGAACATAATCTTTCATGACATAAAAAGTTCTTCCTATCTGAAATTGAATATAGCTTGGATCAGGGTGTTCTGAAAGTTCACTCAGTAATAATGCCAAATTGCGCTCGTATTTATTTTTCTTCGTCATTTGTAATGCCGAATAACCCAAATGATTTACTTTAATTTGAGAATCGACTGCGAGTTGAATTGGTTTCCCTAAAAAAGTTAATTGCTCATGTATCTTTCCTGTATATCGATAACGCTCATCCCTTGGAAAAATGCGGACAATTGTTGTAGAAGAAGTATCTCCAGACATCGTTTCATTTAATATTGTGATTGTTCCGGCGGAACCAGGATTTCCTTCTATTTTTTCACACAGACGCTGAAGTGCTTCTGTATTGCCTTCAATGATCATCTCATCCGCATCCATAACCAATATAAAGCGCTGCGTTGCCATTTCAATGGAGTAATTTCTCATTTCAGAGAAATTATCATTCCATTCCTTCTTAAATACTTTTGCTCCCAGATTTTCAGCCAACACAGGAGTTTGGTCTGTTGAACCCGTGTCTACTACGACGATCTCTTGCACAAACGGTTTAGCTGAAAGAACTGCCTGTTCGATAAATTCTGATTCATTTTTCACAATCATGCAAAGCGATAATCCAGCAGTAACCATATACCCTCCAGAAAAGAAGGAGCAGGCGAGAAACGCCTACTCCAAAATTTGTTAGAATTATTGATAAGTGTATCCACCGGCCAATACTATAGATTGGCCGTCACTGTTCTCTACTTTAATGTCAACCGGACCAGATACGGTGCTAGCTGGAACACGAGCTCTTACTTCTCCGGTCGAATAGAATAAAGTTTGGACGCTTATGTTATTAATATATACTTTTGTTGTGGACTCAAAATTCGTGCCCTTAATAGAAATGAAGGAACCGCCTGCAAGAGTACCTGAGTTAGGAGTTACACTGGTAATCACTGGAGCTGGTTTTTGAGGAGGGGTTTCGTAAGTGAAACCACCAATGACTTCAGCATATTGTCCGTCTTTATTGACAACCTTAACATTGACTGGACCACTAACGCTGGTAGCAGGTACTCTACCACGCACTTCACTGGCACTATAGAATACGGTTTGCACCTCAACATTATTTATCCAAACTTTCGAATTAGCATCATAATTGGATCCTTTGATACTAATATAATAACCACCTGTTATTTGTCCCGTGTTTGGCGTTATGGAAGTTACAACAGGAGATGGCGGTGGTGGCGGAGCAATATAGGTAAAGCCGCCGGTAACAGTAACTTCCTGACTATCGCTATTCATTACCCGTACATCTACCGGACCAGGCTGAGATGCTTGTGGCACCCTTGCTCTTAACTCATTGCCAGAGTATAGAATGGTTTGTACTGCCACATTGTTAATATATACAACAGATGAGCTATTAAAGTTTGCTCCTGTAATAACAATAAGATATCCTCCTGCTATTTCACCTTTGTTTGGCCTGATTTCCGTGACTGACGGCGGCGGAGGCAATAAATAAGTAAATCCGTCTACAAGGAGCCCCTCTTGCCCATCACTATTAACAACTTTAACTGTAACCGGGCCGGCAGTTGTTTTAGCAGGTACCATTACCCTAATTTGTTTAGGCGAATAATACACAGAGTTCAATAATGTATCATTAAAATATACCTTAGTACTGGAACTAAAGTTGTCTCCATTAACGAAGCTATAATATCCTCCCGTCGTTATACCGCTATCAAGAGATAATGAAGTTATCATTGGCGCAGGTGGTGGTGGTGGTGTGATATAACTGAACGCACCTGCCGCAATTGCAAATTGTTCATCGGAATTCACTACTTTGACATCCGCTACTTTCGCTACCGGAGAAGCCGGAACTCTGCCTCTTAGTTCATTGGCTGAGTAGAAAACAGTCTGAACAGGCTTGCTGTCAATTTGCAAAATAGATGAACTTGTATAGTTTGCTCCTTTAACTGTTAAATAGTATCCCCCTTCAAGGTACCCCTCGTTAGGTGTTACCGAGGTGATGGTTGGTGCAGGCGCTGGCGGAGGAGCCAAATACATAAACGCATCAGATGCAATAGCTTCCTGACCGTCCGAATTAACTACTTTAACATCCACTTCTCCAGGGGTTTGAGAAGCTGGAACTCTCATTCTAAGTTCACCGCTGGAGTAGAAAATTGTTTCTACTAATGAACCATTAAAATGGATTTTTGCTGTGGAATCAAAATTACTTCCCAGTACCTTTATTAAATATCCGCCTTGCAGTGCTCCCTCGTTAGGGGTTACTGAAGAAATAACAGGCGCTTCCTTCAACGGTGGGGCCAGATAAGTGAAGGCTTGAGGTGCAAGTGCTTCTTGACCGTCCGAATTGACTACTTTAACATCCACTCCGCCAGGAGTTTGAGAAACTGGAACCCTCATTCGGAGCTCACTACTGGAATAGAAAGTAGTTTCCACTAATGAACCATTAAAATAGATTTTTGCTGTGGAATCAAAGTTACTTCCCAGCACCTTTATTAAATACCCGCCTTGCAGCGCTCCCTCGTTAGGGGTTACCGTTGATATAACAGGTGCTTCCTTCGGTGGCGGGGCAAGATAAGTAAATGCTCCAGATGCAATGGCTTTTTCACCACTCATATTTAACACTTTGACATCAACTGCACCACTCATAGTAGAGGTTGGAATAGTTATACGAAGTTCATTACTGCTGTAGAATAAAGTCGCAGCAGAAACGTCATTGACAAATACTTTCGATGTGCTTTCGAAATTAGTGCCCTTTACTACAACAGTATACCCACCCTTCATAGTTCCTTCATTTGGAGTGATTGTAGTAATCGTCGGCACTGGTGGAGGTGGTGGGCTCAAATATTCAAAAGCATCAGGTAAAATGGATTCTCTGCCATATTGGTCTATTACTTTTACATCAACTTTTCCTGGAGTTGTAGCTTTAGGTGTAGTAAATGTTAGTATTGTCCCACTATTGGATTTAATTTCTACTTTCATAGAATCCAGATATAACTCAGTCACTGATCCAAGATTAGATCCTGTAATACTTACTGCAGTTCCTCCGCTTAAAGGACCTTCAATTGGATTTATCCCCGAGACTACTGGTGCAGAAGGCAGTTGATAGGTAAAACCATCAAGCTCAGTATCTTCTTGTCCATCGGGATTAACTACCTTTACATTAACAATGTCGGCATTTGCCCAGACCGGAGTCCTGACTTTAAGTTGATTGCTACTATAGAACACCACATTTTGAAGTTGTACACCATCAAAAAATACTTTGGCACCATTCAAAAAATGCTGTCCCTTAATGTCCACTGAAAGATTACCTGATACCATACCTTGATTAGGTGAAATACTTTCTATTACCGGTTTTGGATAAACATATTGATATCCGGAATCTAGTACCGCCTCTTGGCCATCCGGATTAACAACCTTCACCTTGACGAATTCTGCATTAACCCAGTTTGGCGTTGTTGCCAATAATTCAGTATTCGAAACAAATTCAGAAGTAATCAACGTGTTATTAAAATAAACTTTCACTCCATTAATGAAATGAGCGCCGTGTATGGTGATACTTTCATTCCCTAACGTTAACCCTTTATTCGGGGATACGTTTTGGACTTCAGGTCCAGTTACATATGAATAAGCTTGTTCCGCAGTCACAGCAGTTGCATCCGGATTGGTTATTAACACGTCTACGGTTTGAGCAGTAGCAGATGGAGGAGTGTTCACAACAATTTGCTTTGATGTCGTAGAAACTACGGTTCCCACTTGATCACCGAACTTAACTTCTGCTCCTGGGAGGAAATAATCCCCGTTTATAACGACTCTGGTTCCCCCAGCCAATGGTCCAATATTGGGGGTAATGGAGGTTATGCTCGGATTGGCAACATATTTGTAAATGGCTGTTGCAAATTGCCCATCCGTATTCGTTACTTTAACCGTAACATCACCTTGGACGCCTTTAGGCGCCGTAACAATCAATTTAGTTGCATCAATATATTGAATGTTTGTAGCAGAATTTGATCCAAACAGGACTGTAGGATTTGGCCTAAAATTCTTGCCTGTAATAACTACGTTCTCTCCGCCGTCGATTCCCCCTCTATCCTCAACAACTGAGGTTATCTCTGGCGCAGGATAAGAAACTTTAATGATAGGATGAGGAACGCTAAACTGATGTGGCGCTCCGGCATAATCCTTGTAGGTTACATTTACGTTTTGTTCTCCGACAGATACCTCGCCCGTTTTCCCTCCAACTTTATGGCGAATCTTATAAGTTAAGGTCAGTGTTTGTTCCTTTAATTCATTAAACTTGAATGTTAATGTGTTCCCGTTAACTGTAGGTTGAGGAATGTTATGCAGATAAGAGTCCGGGACAATTTCAAACTCTGGTCCTACACTGTCGGTTACAGTTACATCATAAGCACTGGCTACTCCAATTTCGTCGACAATAGCCTCGTATATTTCAGACAGTCCAACCGATCCTAACACAAAATGATGGTGGTGTGCTGTTGTAGCCATTTCTTTCATTAGTTGGTTTGGAGCGCTTGAATCCGGATTTTCATTTCCTTTCAGTAAGGCTATAGTATAAAATACAATTTCTTCATTCTTAGCTAAGTTTGCTTGCTGTAAGGCCTGTAACCGGGCATTTTCTACAGGGGACGGTTCCGTTGCTTCCCCGTCTGTCAACAGAAGTATTACCGGTTGGGCATCAGGTCTATGATTGCTTAAAAGCTCGCGCGATTTCTCAATTGCGCTTTTTGTATTCGTTCCTCCATTAGCGCGTATACCATCAATATAGGTTTTTAGTTCGCTCGGATTGTTGGAAAGCTCTTTAAATTTCACGTCACTTGAAAAATCAACAACCCCGATTCGGTGCTTAGAAAAATCCACAAGATCAATAAATCCTTTTGCCGCTGCTTTGGCATTGGCCATTTTATCCTCACCATTATTGTTACTCGGCAACATACTGCCGGAGCGGTCAATTATGAGGATAATATCATTTGGCTTTACAAAACTAGCATCTCCTGATCCTGTTACATCAAGCTGAATTTCCGCTTCGCCACCTTCGAGGATTCCAGTCGGACTTACTGTTTTGGTAACCTGAACAGCCTCTGAACTTCCCGCAGCTTGTGAACTAATAGGGAATTGAGTCCATACTAGTACAGCTGCTAAAAATATGTATATATACTTTGACAATGATCCTTTCATTTAACGAGCCTCCTTTTTGACTCTACTTTTTATAATCCACGAAAAAAGCATCCATTCTTTCATACTCGGATACTTTTCCGTATTGACTGGATGCATTTTTCTTCATATTAAACTCAATAAGCTCCTCACCTAAGCCCTTTTTTTCTGATAGAATCATGTTAACGACTTGATCATGCAACGATTTGATCTCAATTAATTTCACATGGTCACATTTCGTGTTCTCCCTCTGTTGCAGTTGAAAAAATAATGCATCAATTTCACCGGCTGTTGCAGCATAATTCTCAAATTTTGGTTCTCTTAATACCTCTTGATACAAACGTATAAGACGATCTTCAAGTGACTGGAATTGTTGCGAATTATCCATGCTCTAATTCCCTCTCCCACTTTTCACTAGAACTAAGGCTTGTTTCCAAGTCTCAAGCAACCCTCTAGCAAAATCAAGTGTTTCATCCAATAACGTTTCATTTTTATTTATAATAAATTGTGCCAAATAGTTGTTGTAGAAGAGGTATAATTCTTTTAAATTCCGGGAGATTTCATACTGTAGGTCCAAAGTTATGATCAATTCGTTAAAAATGCTCCTCACCTTATGCAATACTTCATTCATGATTTCATACTCGCCTTGGGTATATAGCTGTTTTGCCTTAAGTAAGGATCTGACAGTCTCCTGATATAGCAAAAGAGTCAATTCTCCCGGACTCGCTGTTTCAACCTGAACTTTTAAGTATTGCAATTGTTGTGCATTCTGCATGTTCAATCTCTCCATAATTCTATTTAGTTGGGACTAGACTTCAGATTAGCCGCCAAGTTGCGAAAATAGCCAAGAACTTTGTGTGTTCAACTTCTGAATGGCCTGTTCCATAGCCGCAAATTTTTTATAATACCGGGTCTCAATATCAGCTAATTTTCGTTCTAAGTCCGATTCCTTTTGGCCTAGTTGTTTTAATTCTCGGCCAAGAACACTGTCGTCAATTGATTCAATGGACCCCGTACCGATTTTTTTAGTGAATTTATTGAGTTGGGCCGTAATCTCCTCATAAAGTCTATCAGCAAAACCAAGCTCTTGCCTTCTCTTTTTGATGTTTTCCGGAGTATCCGCAGGCGTGTCTGAAGTTTGCGTAAAGAGCTGTTTCACTTCATCAAAACGGTTATTTATAGCATCTTGAAGTTTTGCTTCATCAATCTCCAGCTTACCGTTTTCCCTGTAATCAGATTTTACGGTAATACCGATCTGAGATAACAATGCCAACTGATCTTCTGACGGTGTGTCCAGCGGCAGATTCAAAGCGGAGCGAAGAGCTGAAAGTGTCCCTGTAAGCAAAGTGTCATTATACAACGTTCCAGCACGTGCCTTCTTCTCCCATAGTTCAATTTCTTTCTCGGACAAACTGCCTTTCTCTTCGGAAGTTAACGGCTCATATTCACGATTTTTCCTCGTAGTTGCAGTTGTTGAAAACAAATCAACAATTTCATTGTACTTCTCAACGAAACTTTTAATTTTATCGGTAATTCCGGACCGATCAGTAGCAGCACTTATCGTAGCATCTCCGCTTCCACGGAGAGTTACTTGCACTCCATTAATCGATACATTATTAGTACTTGATTTAATTACGTTACTTCCATTAACGGTATATTCCGCATCCTCTCCAGTTTTAGAAAGTTGAGCTGTATCCAAGTTAAAAACTTGTGCTAACGCGTTTGTCGCCCCCCCCGGGGTGATCTCAACCTTTGAAGAAGAACCCGTTGTCGTAGAACTTAGATACAATACTCCTGCGCTTTGATCAAAACTGGCTTTAACGCCAGTTGCCTTCGAATTATTATTTATATCTTTAACAATAGAATCCAAAGTCGAAGTGCCAGCAGTTATGGTAATTTCGGCCGAACCGCTCGCTCCTGTAATTTTAACTGTACCACCGGTTGTCACTGGAGCCGAGGAGGATTGGGTAACTTTATTACCTATAATAGACGCTGAAGAAGCCAACTTGCTTACAGACACCGTGCTCGTGCTTGGATTAGACCCTCCCGACAAAATATCCAGCACACCAGTGTTTGAGGATGATGCCTTTACCGTTTCAAAGTTAGATTCAAAGCGCAGATCATTAACCGCGTTTCTAAAGGAAAGCAGCGATGTATTCATCGAGCGGTAATCTTCGCGTTTCCAAAGCGTGTACTGTTTCTGTTTCAGCAACTTGTCCAATGGCATGCGTTCGGCTTTCATCAAGTCTTTAATCAATGAATCCGTATCAAGGGCACCGCTAAAACCTGTTAATCTTATTGGTCCATTTATGTTCGCCACTTTAACTCCTCCCCCTACATTTTCTCATCTAAAAAAACACCGACTTGTAAACACATGTTGTACATTATGTCCAGCATTTTTTCCGGTGGAATTTCGCGAATCACTTCATTGGTTTCATTTGCAACAACAGCGACCATGATGGTATTTGTCTTCTCATGTAACTTCACCTGAATATGGGTCCCCATATCAGATAACTTCTTGTTTAATTTCTCCATAAGCTCAGGCACTGTATAATCTTCCTTGTTCTTACCACTTACCTTTTCTGTTTGACTTGAAGCTGCGGAGGAGAGATTGTCATTCAACCCTGGGACCGGGAATATAAATGAAGAGTTTTGTTCAACCTTCATTGCTAGCCTCCATTTCACAACAAAAATGGATCTATAGTAAAAAAGCCGGCCGGTTTCCCGGCCGGCTTAATCTCAAGATTAACGAAGCAGTTGCAGAACGCCTTGCGGCTGCTGATTTGCTTGAGCCAACATAGCTGTAGCAGCTTGTTGCAAGATGTTGTTCTTCGTAAATTCGGACATTTCTTTTGCCATATCAACATCACGAATACGAGATTCAGCAGCTTGCAGGTTCTCGGAAGTTGTTCCCAGGTTGTTGATTGTGTGTTCCAAACGGTTTTGAACAGCACCAAGATCAGAACGGATAGAAGAAACCGAGTTGATAGCCGCCTGAACAGAAGCTAAGTTTGCAGCAGCAGTGGAGTTCATAGCGTCTGCAGCAGCTGTGGACAAACTAGCAAGACCAGCAATATCCAAGGAAGTTGCAAGAGCTGCTTTCAGATCAAGGGTAATTGTTTCTCCACCATTAGCACCAACTTGGAATTTAACAGAGCTAGTAGAACCATCCAAGAGTTTCTTAGTGTTAAATTGAGTTTGTGTAGCGATAGATCCGATTTGGGAAGTAAGTTGGCTAATTTCCGAATCAATCTTAGCAGCATCTGTAGTAGTTAATACTTCGTTAGCACCCTGTACATAAAGCTCAGCCATACGTTGCAGCATAGCATGAGTTTCATTCAAAGCACCCTCAGCTGTTTGGATCAGGGAGATACCATCCAAGGCATTCTTCGAAGCTTGCTCCAAACCACGGATTTGGTTACGCATTTTCTCGGAGATTGCAAGCCCAGCAGCATCGTCAGCTGCACGGTTGATGCGGTAGCCGGAAGACAGCTTTTCAAGGGATTTACCTTGTTGAGTGTTGTTGAAAGACAATTGACGCTGTGTGTTGTAAGAACTGATATTGTGGTTAATACGCATGATAAAATTCCTCCTTGGAATGTGTTGGTGATTAGCATCCTTGCTTCACCCTATTGTGATCGGGACATGGCGTTCGGCCGTTACTGCCATGCCTTTCGACCCATATTATATTTATCGGAAACTTTACTCTATTGTTTATAGCAGAATATTAATTTCTAAATAAAAATTATTTCTTTTCTCTTGGAATGACAGTCTGCAATATATTTTGTATATCATCATTGAATTCAACTGCATTTTGATTCTGCTGCTTGATAGCTTCATAAATTTCTTCACGAAATATAGTCACATTCCCAGGGGCTTCAATACCAATTCTGACCTGATCACCATTTACTTCAATAACAGAAAGAACAATGTTATCATTGATCATAATTTTCTGTCCTTTATTTCTTGACAGAATCAGCATTAATTTCAGCCCCCTTCTTCTCTCTTAACAAGGGCTGCTGTGTCGTATATCCCCCATGATCTAAGACAATCTGTGCAGCGCTATTGTTGGATTTATTGATGACAACAGGCGCCTTTAAATTGCAGGATATGTCATCTGCAGACCGGACCGTAACGATAACCATGATCGTTATATCAGATTCATTAGTAATGGCTAATGCCTCAAGCCAGTGTGGTTCCAAATGAAATTCATATTGAGGAAAAAAAACAAAGGGGTCTGTAACAATAAAACTTAGATCTTCATTCTCCGCAGACTGCAAGAACTCAAAGGGACTCGTCTTCTCCTCTGATTGAAGCAAAATATATTTCTGGAAATCTCCGAATCCCAATATCGGACTCTCAAATACGATCATTTGGTTGTTATCTATCTCGATTTTGCCGAATCTTTTTGTATTTACAATCATAGGTTATTCCTCCTTCGTTAAAAACAATAGCTATAATGAAACAAGTTTCATTATAGCTATTGTTTATCTACAACTAGACAACTGCATCAAGCTGTTTACCTGTTGCCGACATAAATATAAAATTTTGATTTATTAAATATGGGTTAACCTTGCCGGGATAATAATCAACTACTGGTTTATGGATCTCGGGATTAAAGCTAACTCCACCTGGAATATAGTTAGTTTTCACTTGACCAGGAATATAAGTAACGTCTACATTATCATATCCAGGATCACCGGTTAGCTCGACCCTTGGACGTTCCTTGAATACGTTATTCCTCGCAATTTCTGCAAATACATTACCGCCCTCATGAGTAGCCATCATACGGTCCCCGTTCTGGGCTATCTCTCCAATGTTCTGCATTGAAATCTGAAGAGAAGATTGTGCTATTCTATCCGTAACCTCTTCAAAGCGAGCCTTGCCTAACGCCGACCACGCCTTGCGTGAATCAATCTCCAATGTTCCCTTAGCTTGCTCCACCTCTAGGATGGCCTTCTTCTGGGTCATATTTATGGATGGTCTAGGCTGCTCTATACTCTGTTGGCCCTTTGTGGATTGAAGGCCAATCTGTGAGTATCCTTGCTGAATTTGTATTCGGGGGATATTCATGCATACCCTCCTTTATCTTAGGAAATCCAACAAACTCGGACGAATAATTCTAGCCATGGTATCTAAAGAAGCCTGATAAACACTCTCGGAAGTCTTGAGATCTATAATAACTTTGGAGATATCTGCGTCTTCCACTTTTGATTGTAAATCCATGTAGTTTAAATTAAGATCTCCAAGCCTGCTAAGCGTAAACTCCAGACGATTTTGTTTACCGCCCATCTCCGCTTGGGCAGTAATTGTTGTCTCGAGATTCTTCTGCAGTGAAGGTATGGCACTTTGAATACCTGCTGTATCATCAGCAAGCAGTGCCTTCTTAAGATTATCTACCACAGCAAATATTCCCGAAGTGTCTCCATATGCTCCAAACACTTGCTCTCCTAAAGTGTTCACAGACACTGTAATTCCAGCACCAACTTGATACCTTACTTCGCCATCATCCAAAGCATATGAGGTTTGGGTTGGGTCATCAGGGAATGGCTTTTCATCGGTTCTCTCACCATTAAAAATATACTTCCCTTTGAATTGCGAATTACCGAGAGAAACCAGCTGCTGGAATAACTGATCCACCTCAGCGGCAATGTTTTCCCTGGCATCCTTCGGCACAGTATCCGTTCCACCCTGAACCGCCAGCTCCGAAAGCTTTTGGATAATCTGTGTAACTTCGGTCATTACCGTATCTCCATACTTTAACCATGCATCCGCATCATCCGCATTTTGCTCAAACTGCGTTGTAGCAGTGATTTGACCACGGTATTGGAGCGCACTGGCTACACCCACCGGATCGTCGGAAGGACGATTAATCCGGCGCTGGGTCATCATTTGCTCCTGATATTTATCCAGTCTGCGATAGTTGCCTTGCAAGCCGCTCATCATGGAGCTAGTCATCATGGATTGGGTTATGCGCATGACTTATTCCTCCTATCTGCCGACGACGCCGGTACCGTTAATTAATTTGTCCAACATTTCATCAATCGTAGTGACAACACGTGATGATGCGCTGTAAGCATGCTGGAACCGGATCAAATCCGACATCTCTTCATCAAGTGATACACTGCTAATCGACAGACGGAGTGTATCTGCATGCTCCACCAACAACGTGCCGTTCTCCACCATCTTGATGGCATTGCTGCTGTCCGTACCCAATTTGGAGATAACGGACTGCAGATATCCTTCAAAATTCGTGATGTCCGTTACTGAACCATTGTTGTTATTCGGATTGAAATTAAACGTACGTTCTGACAGTTGCGCAATCAGAAGCGCCATGCCGCCGTTCCCTTTTAAAACCACCTCGGAGGTCGTACCAGTCGTTGGATCAGTCTTCATTTCTGTCCGGAGAGAGGCCCCGATGTTCTTCAGATCGGATTGGATCGTCTGGCTTAATCTCATATTCCCAGCGGTAATTGGCCCGCCGTTAGCAGATACAAAGAAGTCGCCACCGGTTGTGGCCGGCTCATTAAGGGTATAGCCCAGCTTATGTAGTCCGTTTAGGCCGTCTACAGTATGCTTCGTATCCTGGGCAAGCTTGCGAGGATTATTCGCATCCATAACAGCATTCGGAATATTCACGCCTGGTGGAAGTATCGTTCCAGCCGGCAGGGTCACTTCTACTTTGCCTGTAGCCAGTGTGTTGGCCATAATGTTCAGCTGGGTGATGTATCCTTGAACATGCACATCGCGAGAAGTTACATAACCAGCGATCTCCCCGCCGGTCAATGCGCCGGCAATCGCGTTCGTAATCGGAGTGAACGCCATATCATCAACCACAACCTGGTTGCCAAACGTCACTTGATAAATGTCCCCGGTCTCCGTTACGTTCACATTCCCGAGCAATGATAACTGATCAACGAGCAGATCCCGCTTATCCCGCAGGTCGTTCGCATTATCGCCAAGACCCTCGATCCGCTTAATACTTTGCGTCAATTCCGCCACTTGCTCGATATAGTTGTTAGCTTCCGCTACCTTGGTGTCGATGCGGGAAGTCAAGTTATTGCTGAGGGTATCCAATTGAGAGTAAATATGGTTAAACGTCTCCGTCAAAGCAATCGCTTTCTGCTGAACCGCCATACGGGCAGACAAGTCGGTGTCGCTTGGATTCTTACTGAGCGTCTGCCATGCCGTCCAGAACTCGGCAATACTTGCGCTCAAGCTGCTGTCCGAAGGCTCGTTAAAAATCCCCTCAATATTCGAAAGCGTCTCTTGCTGAACGCTCCATGTCGACAAATTTGTGTTCTGATTGCGGTATTCGATATCCAATAGAAAGTCCCGTACCCGCTGAATGCTCTCCGCTTCTACGCCCATTCCAAGCTGTCCTGCGGCTTGGGATCGCTGCATTCCTGGAAATGCAATCGGATTCGATGCAACCAGGCGGGTAGTCTGACGAGAGTAACCTGGCGTATTGGCGTTCGTAACGTTATGACCAGCTGTGTTAATTGCAGCTTGCTGGGCAATCAAGCCCCTCTTTCCGATTTCGAGCAAATGAAATGTGGATCTCATCTACATTTTCCTTTCTGCTTATGCCCTGGTATCAAACATGCTTCGGCCCTTGCCGGCAGGATTCTGATGCTTCGGATGCTGATAGAGCAAATCATCCTCCGGACGACTAACTAACAAATTCAAACTGTAATCAATGAACGCTAGGGATTGCTCAATGAGCTCTCGGTTAATCGCATTCAGCTCTTTCAGTTCCATGAGCCTGTCCATTAATTGCTGCTGCACATCTTGCAGCTCAGTTTTTTCCTCCGGGTTAAATACAAGACGAGTCATCTCAGTAACCGTCAGCTGAAGCTGGGAGCGGATGCCCTTCTCACGCAAAAAATCATCTGCGGCACCTTGACGCAGCGCTTCCGTTTCCGCCACCTGCTTCAGCAGGCGGTTCTCCTTGGTCATGACCGCTGTAAGACGTTCCACATCATTATCCAGAATGGCTTGCCTTTTATCTTTCCCTGCCTCTATGAGCTGCTGATGCAGCTCATCCTGACGCTTCAAATATTCGATTATGGACCTAGCACTCACTTGGACTCACCTGATTTATTGTAGGATTGAAAATACGGGAGCAATTTGTCTGCCAAACGATCAACCGGCACTTCATATGTGCCGTTGGTTACAGCTTCCTTCAAACGCTGGATTTTCTCCGCGCGTTCCGGATCCTGTACTTTACTCTGTGCACTCAGTTCCATCGCCTCCGGGGAGATTGATACTTCATCCTTACGGCGTTTCTTCTTATCGATATGCTGCATCTCCCGAGATTCAATATTCCGTTGATACGAATTGATGCCGTTCACACGTCCCGATTCGTTAATCTTCACGCCCTATTCACCTCACTTAAAATAAAAGACCGATAAGCTTTACTAAGTTTATCGGCCGGATATGAAACATTGTTAATAGTTCAAAAGTTAGTATTTGCGCAGTTTATCGACTGCACTGTAAGTCTCTCTGTCTTTGCGGGACCCAGGCTGATTTTCCTGGTCGCCAGCTGCAGCCTGCCTTAGCTCCCTCGTTAATCGCGTCCGGCAGGACTCGCACATATTGCTCTCGCGAATCAACGTTCCGCATACCTCGCAAGGATACGCCAGGTTTGGCGCGTTCGCGATCGAGATCCGGCCTTCCTTGATGAACTTCGTAATTTGCCGCACAGATACTTCCGTAGCCTCAGATACCTCATGAATCGTTGCACCTTTTTGCTCACGAAGGAAGTTTGCGCATTTCTCGTATTCTTTCTCAATAACCTTCATGCATTCAGTACACATTTCCCGAATATTCACCGTATATAACTTGCCGCACCGAGGGCAATTCCCCAGATTCATGCTCAACAACCTCCATGCCACATAGAACCTTTGATACCCCTAGATTACATTATCTGAGGGCTTACGTCTATCATTCGGTAACAGAATCCACACATTTTTCCTATTTTAATCATTTACGAACGAGCCCAAGTTAAACTATAGATCTCTACGGGCATTTCCATAAGGGATTCGCATCTCCGCAAAACCTGCGCACAAGCATTAATCGTACTTCCGGTTGTATAGATATCATCAATCAAAAGCATACGGAATGGTCCTTTGAACAGAGATGCTCCCACTTCGGAACGAGTATGCTCTGCGGCCTGATTACTTATAATAGACATAAGCATATCGGGTCCATCCTGCAATGCACCGAATACACCCTCCATATCCTTCAGCCGATCCATCCGGTTTTTGAAGCTCTGTTTGTCCGTGTGACGTCTACGTTCCAACATCCGTACATAAGGCACCTTAATTCTAAGCGCAAGCCCCTGTGCAAGTACCTCCGCTTGATTGAAGCCCCTCTCCTGAAGCCTTTCCTCACTGACCGGAACCGAAGTGACGGCATGTACACTCCATGGCATGTTACTAGATTTCCGTGACCCCTTATTGCCCAAATGGATATTTACTTCCCGATGGAGCATTGCGTATGCCCGCAGCATCATCTCTATCAAAAGAGGAGCATAACGTTCATTCCCCCTATATTTGTACTGAGCCAACCACTCTCTCATCTGTGTACCGTAGGTTACCGCACTTCGGTTCAAAACAAAGCTTCGATCGTTCATTCCTAAACGAGTACAGTCGGGGCAGCCGATTCCCCTTCCGCAACGCCAACATTTAGGTCTCATAATCCAGGGGATATTCCGATAACAGGCACGGCATATGCCCGGAAGTTCCCGGGTGAATGAACCTGTTTTTCCACAAGCGAGACAGGTTTCGTCAATTGGTTTGAGCAAACGATGCATATGTCCGAGTAAATGGCTAAAGGCGTTTGAAATCAATTATGCTCCTTCCTTTCTAAGAGAGATAGAATAAAGAATGATAGACATCACTCAACGGGTAAAAAGACTACAAAACAACAACGCGAATATATTGTCATCACTATTCCGGGACCGCCGATATCAGCTCAGTAGATTTTTTTCACTATAGTGTTGGAAACTTAAAGGACTCCCGAGATTCAATATTCATGCGCTACAAACTCATGTCCGCTCAATCCCCTAGTCATTCACCAGTTCCTGAACAGACCGTAAATACCCACCCTTACGGGCGATTCTGTTCATTGCCTTGATTTGCCGGACTGCCGTGCTTTGGCTCCGAGTCCATTGGGGCGCAGCAAAAACCACCCGTCCTGCCGGATCATCCTTGGATCGGCCCGCGCGGCCGGCCATTTGAATCAATGCAGCTTCATCAAAAAGCTCACTGTCTGCATCCAAAATAAACACGTCACTCTTCGGAACCGTTACCCCGCGTTCAAGAATGGTCGTTGTCACGAGCAAGCGAATCTCCCGGTTACGAAAAGACATCACTTTGCTTGCCCTCTCCGGATCGATAGATGAAGTCCCTTCAATCGGCATGTTGGCAATCGCCTTGCGAAGCAGCTTCAGAATAGGATCAATATGCTTGATGCGGGAAACGAACAGGAACACTTGAGCACCGCGGGATAGAGATGCGCTCAGACTGCGAACCAAGAGTGGGGAAAGCTTTTTTTCCTGTAGACAGCGGTTCACCGTCAAGATTTTCAGCTTTTGTGGAACGGGTAACGGATGACCGTGGAAGCGTGCCGGGACTTTGGCGTGAGGCAATCTGCCTGCAGCCGCCTCACGCTGTAATGGCGTTGGCGGAGTGGCTGATAGGTAGATATACTTCCCTCCTATTTTGCAAACGCCTTTGGCAGCGTAATCCAGCATCGGATCATTATGATACGGGAAGGCATCAATCTCGTCGATCACCACCAGGTCAAAAGCCCTCTTGAAGCGCAGCAGTTGATGCGTTGTTGCCAGTGTGATGCTCCCACGCTTCCATCGATCCGGACTTCCCCCGTATAACGTGACCACCGTCTCTTCGGGAAAAGCCTTGGATAAACGTGGCGCCAGCTCCAGCACCACGTCCCGTCTTGGCGCGGCAACCAGCACGCGCCCACCCGCATCCAGAATAGACTGCAGCAGCGGAAAGATCATTTCAGTCTTTCCGGCACCGGTCACCGCCCAGATGAGAAACCGGGCGGGCCCCGCGGAGCCCCCTTCGGGCGGCTCCGCCAAAAACCGCAGCGCAGCGCCAGCGGCGGCGCTCTGCGCTGCGCTAAGCCCCCACCGGCCCAAGGCTGCGGTGGGGGAACCCCCGGCCGTGCCCCGCACGGCCGATCCTGCTGCACCATGCAGCAGCAGGGCACAAGCGCGGCTGCGCCCCATCGCGAGGCAGGCCTCGCAATAGGCGCAAGCCGCCGAGCCGCACGCGGCGCATGCCGTGCGGCTTCGGGCCTCGCTGCCGCATCGCCGGCAGCGGGGGGCCATGGCCCGGCGGCGCAGCCAGCCGGGCGCACTACCCGGGGCGGGCTGCGCCAACCCCGCCTCCAACCGCAGACGGCCCAGCAGGACGCCGAGCTGGGCCACGGAGCGCCAGTCCCCGGTGTCCCCAGAAACCTCCGCCAATAAGGCCTCAACCTCGCCAGCAAGCAAGGCTCGTCCTGCCATGCACTGAATCAGCAGCTCTGCCCGCTGCATCAACAAATCCCATTCCTCAACCACGTTCCTCTTTTCGATAAAGGAATTTACCGACCCGTCCAACATCTGAATCTCCTTAAACAAAACACTCCATTGCGATATGCTTCCTTCAGGCTCATGTAATAAGAACGAACTTAAGCCCTGGTGCAAATATTTCCGCCAATCGGATTTCCCCCATTGATCCATGTCTTGGATGGATCGAAATCTCTTTTGAATGTAAACCGCCCATCCTAGGGGGATCTGTGTTGATAACAGTACCAGTGCACCTGAGCTGGCTTTCTCATCCGTCGATCTATTCACTCCATACCACCATTGAATATCCACCCGCATATTCAGCGAGAGATAACACTTCCATTTCTCTGATGTTCGAATGGCATATACGGCAATCCGCATGAAATCAACTCCAATATCGAGACATATAAAATTACATTATGAAACAGATCCTTCTCACGGTGCCCTATGTTAAAATCTGTCACCTCCTTCTTTTAGCTGCCTTATTCCCACTTCTCCTAGTCGGGTACACGTACTGCTACGAGGGACAGTCAGTCACAGGGAACCAAAATCTGAGTTGAGTGTGGGAGGTTCAGCTAAAAACAAAGCAAGAACAAGCACCTATAGATACTTATGGATATTGGAAAGAGGCTCCTCTCCCCAGAAAAACAAAAAACACACCCCTCGCTTACGCTAGGAGTGTGCTTCACGCCTTTAACAATATGAATACGAACCTGGTAACCAAAACAACTTGCAGATGTTTATCCCTGTACATATGGAATTCGAACAGCCTCCATCGGGTTTCTTAGATCGATCCGTATCACTTCTTCTTCATTCGGATCGACATCCACTTCCCGTGATGCCGAATCATCGGACCTCCAAGTCCCATATACCAGCTCAATTCCGGACAAATGAGTCAATCTCTGGACAATCTTCAGTGTATCATCGTACGACTGATCATCAAGGACGGTGACACGCACGCGCGTCCCGCTCAGCAGGGCATACCATGAAAGGGCTCTCAAATACCATTCCACCTGCCGCTCATGGTTGGACGTGATCAGCACATAATGCCTGCGCCGCCCCGTGCCTTCACCGGCTCTTCTGAGTTGACGGGCATGCATAATATGAATCAGAGCAACAGCAATCCCGTACACCGCGAGTATCCACAGCAATTGGGCAACCATGAGACTCACCTCCTTCTCTTATCAACAATATATGCTGATCAGGAGGGGACGGTGACAGTTAAGAAACCAGGGCCCACACGGAACTTGATGGGAACGGCACAAACACCGTTAGCAGAACATCTATGGCAGCACTCTTCACTGAAGGCTACCTCGCTGAATAAGTTCTTCTTATCATTATCAAGGTTGTTCAGCTTCGGTGGAAACTTTTAAACTCCATATCATAACAAAAAGGAACCGCCCTTGGCAGTTCCCTCCCTATGTAAGACGCGTCCGTGCATTCGGATCGGCGATTACAACGTCACCCAGCCATATTTGATCGAGTTGATAACCGCTTGCGTACGGTCGTCCACTTCCATCTTCTGCAAAATGCTGCTGACGTGGTTTTTTACAGTTTTTTCACTAATGAACAGGTACTCCCCTATCATCTTGTTGCTCTTGCCTTCAGCCATTAGTCTAAGCACTTCCGCTTCGCGCCTTGTCAATGGGTTATTCTCGCCTGCCACGAACTTGACTCCAGCCTCACGCGAACCGCTCTCAGCCATAGCGCCTGCTTCGTTTACATAAGTCATCCGACGGAGCTGTTGAATAAGCTTGCCCGTAACCTTCGGATGGATAAATGCATATCCCTCATGTACCGAACGAATCGCATTAATCAGTGACTCGGCTTCCATATCCTTCAGGAGGTAACCGTTTGCTCCCTTACGGAGCGTTTCAAACACATAACTTTCGTCGTCATGAATCGACAGAATAATAACTTTGATCTCAGGAAACATTTCACGTAGTTTCTCAGTTGCTTGAACGCCATTTTCGGTAGGCATGTTGATATCCATCAGCACGATATCCGGCTTCACTTCATTACAGAACTCAAGTACTTGAATTCCATCGCCGCATTCTCCGATTACGTCAATGTCGTCCTCCATATTCAGTATACGCTTCAGACCCTCCCTAAATAGCTGGTGGTCATCCGCTAGTAATACTTTTATAATCGTGTTCTCTTTTTCCAAATGTTCCATCCGATTACTCCTTTCTCTTTTCTACGTTCGTCGGGATATGAATCACGATCTTGGTTCCTTGATTCTCAGCTGAATCGATCTCCATTCTCCCTTCGAGCAGCTCAACCCTCTCCCGCATGCCAATTAACCCAAAGTGGTCCTTGCTTTTCTGCTCCAGCAAATCGACATTGAATCCCAGGCCATTGTCCTGTACAACGATTTTGACCAATTGCGCCTGGTACGTGATTTCAACAAGCACATAAGTCGGGTAAGCATGTTTTGCAGCATTCGAAAGTGCTTCCTGCACCAACCGGTAGATGGCAGCCTCCATCGCAGAAGAGAGACGATGCTCTTTTCCCCGTGTCTCGAAGATCGTGCGGATTTTCGATTTCTCTTCATAATCATGCACGTATTTACGCAGTGTGGGGATTAATCCTAGATCATCGAGTGCCATTGGACGCAGATTGAAAATGACTTTTCGCATTTCCTCCAAGCTCGATCGAACCTGGCCCTTCAAATCTACTATTTCGTCCTGCACCATCTTAAATTCCTGCTTTGCAAGCATTCTTTCTACAATTTCCGTCCTAAGAACCAGATTCGCCAGCAATTGTGCAGGTCCATCATGAATCTCTCTGGAAATGCGTTTCCGTTCCTCTTCCTGCGCCAAAATAATTTTGAGACCAATGACCTGCCTGTTTTTCGCAGATTCGATGATTCGGGATACCTGCCCCAGCTCTCCGGACAAGTATTCCAATACCACGCCCATCTGAGATCCGATCGATTCTGCACGCTCCACGGAGTTCTCGACATTACGAACCCGCTTCTGCAGCTCATCTCGTCTTGCCTTCAAATACATTTCCTTTTCCCGGTAGATCATGAGGTCAAGCTGAAGCTGCGTCGCTTTCTCATACGCCTGCTTGATGTCCTCTTCCTTGTACCGGACAAAATCCCGGCTGACCTCGGTCAGCCGGATCCGGGAACGGCGGTAGTTCAGCTCCAGCTGATCTACCTTCTCTAAGGTTTCCGTCGTTTCTTTTAATGTCCGCTGCAGTTCATGATTGAGAGACGCGAGCTCCTGCCGCGACGCCTCCAATATTTCGAACATTTGGTATTTGCTGTCCTCCATCACTTTGATGGCATTTTTTATGACACGGTCGATGGCATCGGCTTGATAATCCACGCACTCTACTCCATTTCTAACGTTTCATATACATATCATACCATATCACGATTCGATCGTAACGGTCTTCGTGTTCTTGTCCCATTTTACTTTAAGGCCTAATTGCTCGGAAACGAGACGAAGAGGGACCAAAGTCCTACCGCCTTGAACCATAGGTGCTACAGCCGCCGAACTGCGCTTACCGTTTAGAATGAATTCCTTCTTGCCGACCGTCAGTTCCATGAGCATGCCGCCCCTCAGGACACCCACCCGCTGAGCGGATTGGTTCCAGGTTGCTTGCCCGCCGAACGCGTCGAGCACATGCTTAATCGGAACGTAAGTCGTTCCATTCTTCAAGATTGGCGCCGAATCAATTGCCACTTTCGAACCATTCAGCATAAGCGATTTTTGCCCAATGGTCATGACCGCCTTGCCTGTTGGAAGACCTTCATTCCCGGATAGGGACGGCATCGTGAAGCGGATATCGTCAAAAGATACAGCTCCTGTCAATGCACGCTCATCCTGGCCTTCTTCCACGTTCACCACATACAACCGCTTCATCTGTGCCGGGAATGCAATGTTATATCCGCTGAGATCGATGCTCAGTGTCTTCCAGCCGCTCCAATCAATTGCCTTAGCCAGATCGACGTACACGGTTTTCCCATTATTATCCTTGAGCTCGGCGCGCAGCCAGTTCAGGCTGTTATCTCCCTCCACATCGATGGTCATGGCCGTTGCCTGTGCAGGGATCACTTTGCCAGTTGCGCCATTCAACTCGGCGTAAGCGTACATTTTTTGCCCTAATCCGCCTGTCATATCATAGGTCAGGTTCAAGACTTTAGATGATGCTTTTGCTCCGCTGCCATTTTTGATCGCTGCAGCCCCGGTAACTGCCGGCACATTGGTCGTGAACTTCACCGGGTAATTCACATTTTCGAAGTTCTCCCACGTGCTCTCGCCCGCCGCCGACAAAATAACGACCGTGCTAAAGCCGTCATAGCGTGCGATCGCATAACCGACTTTCGTATTGCTGTTCACGGAGGATACGGTCAGGCGGCCGTCTTTCACGCTGCCTTTAAATCCGATAAACTCCCATTTCAGCGCACTGCTCGGAACCTCCAAGCTTTGACCGTTGCCTGTTACGGCCGTCACCGGCACGGAAACGCTCGTTCCAGCCTGCAGCGGTGCGCTTGATACGCCGGTAGTCAATGCAACAAGATCATCCGCGCCCAGCACCTTGACTTGCATCGTAGCTTTCGTGCTGCCGCTTACTGCCGTCAGTGTTGAGGTACCCGGCTTTGTCGCTTTAATGCTTTGTCCGTTGACCGCTAGATTGCCGTTGCTGGACTTCCAAGTCGGTTTAATCGAACCTGCTTCAATTGGATTATAGTAGGTATCATAGCCCTTCAGTTCATACGTGCCGACTTGACCGATCAGGAGCGTGTTGCTTCCGCTTACTTTTAAGCCCTTCAAGCTGCCCTGAGGTGCCGTGGAGAACACGCCAAGTGCGTTAACAATGCTGCGCTGCGTGGTGCCGTATTCCGTATTGAAGGTCAGCTGCGTGTTCATCTCGGCAAGTGGACGGTTTACCATCGTTGTCGATCCGCCGCCGTCCAGGTTCATTCCCTTCCATACTCCAACCTTCGTCATGAAATCCTGAAGCTGCTGCAGCGTCATGCCTTTGCTGTTATCGTTGCTCTCCGTGGCAATCAGGTAAGCGTAACGCCCGTCTTTGGAGTATCCTACGGCTGTACGTGCCCTGCTTCCTCCAATCGAATTCACGTTTCGCGAGAATGAAGTTGCCTTGCCGTTATCCACCAGTATCGTATGGCCGCCAATCATCATTTGGAGTGTAGATGGGTCCAGTTCTTTACCTGATTTTTTGGACACCAAAGCATAATCGGCTTCCAGCCTTTGTCCGACTGCCAGATTTTGTTTCACGAACTCTGCCGCAGCCCCATGGGTTCGCAAGATGTAGCTTCCCTCCGGTATCGCTGTTTGCAATCCTGCCATTACTGAAATATCGGTGATGACCCCATCCGTTACCATAACCTCCGTAGGCGTTGTCGAGCTGTTCTTAGGACGCTCAATAGCCTTCCAAGCGCTGGTGTAGATATAAGCTGAATTCGCATGGCTATACGTTGATCCGGTGCCCTCAGGAGCATATGATGTTTTGTTCATACCCGCGAGTGGGAACGAGGCTCCATTTTCAGCTGTAATACTCCCCGAGAATGCAAACTCATCCAGAATTGGCGTTCCATCGTTCGTTACTCCAAAAGCATACATGCCTTTCAGTTCCGATGGGGTTGACATCAACTGACCGTTCGATACTTGAGCACCCATCGGAGCCCCTTCGCTGCCGGTATTAAAAAAGTCACCGTTAATAGCAGCAACCGCTCCGTTCTCCTTAGCCATTCCGCCCGTGCTTTGTCTCGTTGTAAATTGATTCCCTTGGCCTGTCATGACATCCAGTTTTACGTACTTGTTGTTCAAGTCCACTCGAATGACATTGGCCAGCGATTTTGCGCCAGTACTGTTGATATACTGATATTTCATTAAAACCGCACCGGAAGTAATGATTTCCTCACCAAGCTTCTTAGCCGATGTTGATGCCGCATAAGCTACCGAGGATGTTGATAGATTCCCTATCACTGGTATTCCGCTGCTCAGCACAGGACCTACCCAGATGACCCCTGCCAATGTAATAATCAACCATTTCTTGCCTACACCATATGTTGTAGACTTCAGTGTTTTCCCCTGACTAACCATGTAATCGTAACTCTCCCATCTCTCGTTCAACACGGATGCCGAACATATAAAGTCTCTAATTAATAGACTTCATTTTTGCGGAAAAGTTACGAATTTGTTATAAAAAAACACTTTCGCGTATCGTACACCAAGTCTTGTACAATTTGTAGCGGCATTTTTTAGGAGTCTATGTAAATCAATCCTATGTTACTATATTTTCTTGCAAAAGCAACTAGTTTGTCATAAATTATATTCCTGATTTTCCATTTATTTAATGAAAATCTGATAACGACAATAGTTCATTAGCTTTTTTAATTATTGCATTTTTGTCATATTATCTGGTTCAGCTGAGTTGAATCTCTACTCTTAAATAGAAAAAAGGCATGCACGATTTTTTTCAGAAGAAAAATTAAATCAGCACATGCCTAAATTTTATATCTGTTACATATCTTAAAATTACCTTAGTTTACGCCAGCTTGTTCTTTCAACGCTTCCGCTTTGTCAACGCGCTCCCAAGGAAGATCGAGATCCGTACGTCCAAAATGTCCGTAAGCAGCGGTTTGTTTGTAGATCGGACGACGAAGATCCAGCATACGGATGATTCCAGCCGGACGCAGGTCGAAATTGTTACGCACAAGCTCAACCAGCTTCTCTTCGCTCACTTTACCTGTTCCGTAAGTATCTACACTAATCGACACTGGGTTAGCGACACCAATAGCGTAAGCCAATTGAATTTCGCACTTGTCGGCAAGTCCTGCAGCAACCAGGTTTTTAGCCACGTAGCGAGCCGCGTAAGCAGCGGAGCGGTCAACCTTTGTAGGATCCTTACCGGAAAATGCACCGCCGCCATGACGAGCGTAGCCGCCATAGGTGTCCACGATGATTTTGCGGCCTGTGAGACCAGCGTCCCCTTGAGGACCACCGATTACGAAACGGCCGGTAGGGTTAATGAAATATTTAGTTTCTGCATCCAGCAATTCAACCGGTACGACAGGAAGAATAACTTGTTCTTTAATATCCTTCTGGATTTGCTCCAGCGTTGCTTCTTCGGCATGTTGAGTCGATACTACGATCGTATCCACACGAACTGGCGTATTGCCGTCATACTCAACCGTTACCTGGGTTTTACCGTCCGGACGCAGGTATTCCAGCGTACCGTCTTTACGAACCTCGGACAACCGACGAGCGATACGGTGAGACAATGCAATCGGAAGAGGCATCAGTTCAGGCGTCTCGTTCGTTGCAAAACCAAACATCAGACCTTGGTCACCAGCACCGATGTTCTCGGTTTCCTTGTCCACTTGGGAAGGATCACGATTCTCCAGTGCAGCGTTTACCCCCTGTGCAATATCGGCAGATTGCTCATTCAGCGATGTCAACACCGCGCATGTATTGGAATCAAAACCGTATTTTGCACGGGTATACCCGATTTCCTTCACGGTATTGCGTACGATGGATGGAATATCCACGTATTCAGATTTAGTGCTAATTTCACCAATGACCAAAACAAGACCAGTCGCCACGGAAACTTCACAAGCTACGCGTGCGTTCGGATCGTTAGCCAAAAAAGCATCGAGTACCGCATCAGAAATCTGGTCACAGATTTTATCCGGATGTCCTTCAGTTACGGACTCAGATGTAAATAAACGTCGCCCTGTTAAAGACATGAGATCAACCTCCCATATGAATAGTATGTGATATATCAAGAGGTCCTACACAAAAAATGAACCTTTTCCGACAGGAAAAGGTTTGAAATGTACAATCCTCAACATGCATATTAACTTATTTGTTACCAGGTGTCAATCCAGTAAGTAAGCTGTTTTTCAAGGATTTTCTTGGGTTTTTCAATCGTTTTAATCAAGAATAAGTTCCACTTGTAACTGAAAAACGACTACAGTCTACCGAAGAGACTTTGTTCAGCGTTTTGTACCAACCGTTTAGTGATCTCTCCACCAACGGATCCGTTCTCACGGGATGTTAGATGTCCCCATCCAGGACGACGGCTGGAAGATCCACCTCCGATGGTTCCTAACTCGGAACCAAATTCCGTATCGGCTCCATTGGAACCGCTACCATATCCCACGGGTAATCCAAACTCTGCTGCAATTTCGTATTTCATTTGCTTCAGCATTTCACGACTCTCCGGTACCACTTGACGGTTACGACTGCTGCGTGCCATGAAAATACACCTCCTGTATTGGTTTTTACAGAAGTATTATTTGTCGATTTCAAGGCACTCACACGTATAAAACGTTGTCACAACTGGCAATAATTATAAGAGGAATAAGCCGGGCAAAAGTCCTGGCCATACCACCCGAGGATGAAGCGATATTAGCAGATGTTTGACGCACCCTAGTTGCCGAACATTACTTAATGGTGTATCCGCCGCGTACCATGACAATCAGATTGCTTGTCTGGCCTTCTTTCACCTGGATGCCGCGACCTTCACGCGGGAAGGACAACAGATGGTTCTTAGGCGCAACTTGGCCATTTAACAGGTCTTTCCCATCGGTCAAGTCCGCAACGCCGCTAGCGACTTCTGTGTAGATCACAGCATTACCTGAACGCACGATGAACTCCGTTCCTGCGTCGGCAATCAGAATCTTACCTGGTTTCAGCGCAACGTTCTTAACTTCATCTGCACCTTGGGATGGCTTAGTTGGATTTGTAGGATTCGTTGGGCTTGTAGCCCCCCCACCTCCATTTAGCGCTTGCTGGATTTGTTGGTCTACGTAGCTCTTGGTGACGACCGGGTCATCGGTTGTGCCTGGGGTGGTGCTGGCGCCGGTTGCGGTGTTGCTGTATACTGCACCGATCCATATGCCTGCTCCAATCGTTAGCGCCGCCAAACCAACCTTTAAATAAGGTTTCATGTAATCTGTTCCTCCTAAAGTTCTCTATTCTATTTAACTATAAAGAAAACACTCAAACTGAACAACCCAACTATAGGTAAAGCTAAGGATATTTCCTTTGAAGAATTAAAAAACACACCGGAGAACATTACGTTCTCCGGTGTGTCAAAGCTTACATGCTAAGCTTGATTTGGATTAGTCGATATTAGTACTTAATATCACCTTTCAAATCAACTGTTGTTCCGTTTTCCAGAACAACACTAGCAGTCAGCACTCCACCATTAATGGTATCTTCTTTACCAACTACTACTTTGAAGGAATTTCCGTTAGCAGCCAATTCGGCATCATAACGAGTTGTTCCATTTTTGGTACCAATCGCAACTTTACCGTCAACGATGCTTTTTAGAGTCTTATCTACATTAACAGTCAGAGTAGAAGTCGCTGGCTCATAAGTTGTAGATTGTACGGTTACTGGAGCAACAGCTGGTGCAGTAGTAGCCGCGACAGTAAATACATCAGATTCAACAGCTTTAACATCTGTACCTCTTGCTACCATATACTGAGCATCCTTACGAACTTGAACAGAGATCGGAGGATTTGCTTTAATCAGATCAGCATTAGTAAGTGTTACTACAACATTCCCCTTTCCATCAGCACTGAAGGAAGTAGTATAGTCAGTTGCAGGGATAACTGGAGTATTATCCTTGGAAAGATCTTTAAGAATGAAGTCATTTCTCAAATCAGCAACGTCACCGTTTTTGGAATCTACATAAGTAGAGAATGTAACAGTAAACGATGCGCCATCTCTCTTAGTAACACCAGTAGCTTTAGGTGCTACAGTGTTGTGAAGATTCATCACAGCATTACCATTAAGGTTAAGTCTGTTGTTGGAATAAGTTTCGATGGAGTTGTTAGCAAACAAAGTAACTGTTCCACCATTTAAATGCTCGCCGCTTGTTTTCAATGTTACTTTAGCTCCATCAATTTTCACTTCTGATGGGTAAGCACCATTAACAGTGAAATCACTAATGCTAGCATAAGCAATTACTTGATTGAACTCAAGTTCAAAAGTTTTAGCATCCTTTTGAACAGCATTTTTCCATTCGAGTTTGCTTTGTTTTGCTTCTCCTAAGCCCGCGCTAGTCCAGGAAACCGCTTGGCCCGTTTTAGATTTAAGACCAATTGCATGGATTCCTTTAACAGAACCGTTCGTTCCAAACGAAACTTTAGTTCCGTTAATGAACTCAGGGAACTGAAGAACTACGGATTTAGCACCATTTACTACATCCACTCTAACTTCAGCAGGGATAGCAATTCTTTGTGTGTTAGCACCGTTCTTTTGGAAATCGATATAGTAGCTGCCTTTGTTTTGAAGAGTCGTAATATCCATCTCTCTTCCAAAATGCAATGCTAATTTACGAGTTGAATCGTTGTAATCCACATTAGAAGCGTCTGGATTAGTAACATCAGCCGCTACAAATGTACCATCGTACTCAACCATAGTATTTTGCAACGCAGTTCTGTCTTTTACATCTTTAACCTTCAGGTCGTAAGTACCTTCAAGAGTACTGAAGAAGCTAACGTAGAAGATTTTGTTTGATGCATCAGCAGCCACTACATTGTTCACAGGAATAACATCGCTACCTTTTTTAACAGTGAAGTACTTTTTGTCAGCAGCATCTACTGCTTTGTCAAAACGAACTGTCAACGTGTTTGCTCTGTCATTACCGAAAGTAGTTTCAAGTACACGAGGTTGAACCAAGTCAATACTTGCTGTTACTTTATGTTCTTTCACAGGGTTCGCGTTACCGGAGTAGTCTTTAACCTCAACGAACAGGTTAGTTTCGTATCCTGGCAAACGATTAGCAGTGAAGTCCACTTCATATACGTTTGCAGCGATTTGAGTTGCTTTACCTTTTTTCTTGCTGTCGCCAGACTTCCAGTAGAAGCTATCTTCTGTTACAGAAGCAGGATCGATTTCTTCATTGAATGTTACTGTGACTTTTTCCAGAGTAGCGGAAATTTCAGTAACCTTCGGACCTTCAGTATCAACTGCAACTGTGAATTCTTTGGTGTCGGCCAAAGATTTCAATCCAGCGTAGTCTTCAACCAGGGAAGTTGTCAATTTGTGAGCACCGACGGAAATCCCACCTGTGTAGTCTCTCAAAATAACTTCTCTTTGGTTTGCACCTTGCGTTACGGAACCAGAGAACGCTTTGTCATCCAATTGGAAGTTGCTGCTGGATGGAGCGATTACAGGCTCGGAGAAAGTCACCTTAATAACTTTAGTTCCAAGAGCTTTTACTTCAGAAACTGTTGGAAGCGTGTTGTCGGACGAAGAGAAGGATACTTCACCTTGTGGGATTGTAGCACCTTGCTCACCTTTAACGTTCTTCACAACAATTTTGTATGTTGTTCCTTGTACGAATTTGCTGGATTCGTTCAACAGGATGCGTGCAGTTTTGCCGTCTTCCAATACAGAAATGGATTTGATTCCTTTAGCGTTGGAATCGATGACATAGTTGTTTTTGTCAGTAGCAGACGCTTTGTCAACTTTTCCGTCGAATATAACGTCAACTTCTTTCAAGTTAGTGGAAGTTGCGGATTCCACTTTAGTAGCAGATGTTACTACCCAAGTTACACTTTCAGTGTACTCGTAGTTGTTATGTGTGAATTTCACTTCAGTTGCAGTGTTAGCTTTCAGAGGAGTTTCCAGTTCAACTTTCACGCTCTCGTTGTTAGCAAGTTTGAAAGTTACAACTTTACCGCTCTCAGTTACATCATAAGAAACCACTTTTGGTTTTTGTTGCGACAAGTAGATTGTGTAAGCAACTTCAACCAATTGGGAACGGGAAGCGTTAGCTTTAGGGTTTGTTTTAGCATCTACCAAACCAGCGTTGATTGCTGCTTGAACATAACCTTTAGCCCAGTCAGAAGCGTTGTTGTTCGTTTCTGTTGGAACTTCCAGTTTTTGAGCAGTAACGAGAACCTTCGCCATTTCTTGAACGGTGATTTTACCGTTGAAGTCGAAGATCATTTTCGTTGTGTTTTTACCTTCCATCAGACCAGCAGCGTATACTGCTTCTACATAAGGAGCTGGCCATTTGTCAGCTTTGTAGTTTTTGTCTTTGAAAGACGCTTTGCCTTGGATTGGCTCAAGACCCATGATGCCTACCAAAACTTTCGCGAACTCAGCGCGAGTCATTTCTTTGTCAAGACCAGCAGTTCCATCTGGATAGCCAGTGAAGATACCTTTTTCTTTCAGTACATCAAATTTCTGTTGTGTGTTAAGCGCATCGTCACCGAATGCAACAGAAGCAAACATGGAGAATGCCATTGCTGTAGACAGTGCTACGGATAAAATTTTCTTCATAACCTTTTTTTCTCCTCCTTGAATCATCACTTGATTGTTTTCTTTAATTTGGTAGCTCTTATCACTCATTGTCCTGCACCTCCTTTCCCGAGTTGAGCATAAATCATAAATGATGTCTGTGACGATATCACAGAATCTTGTTAACGAGAGAACACTACAAACTAGAATAGATTCCTAATCCTACCTAGGTATTATACAACGAGTCCCATACTCCGTAAAGAACATTTTTCTAATTAATAGACAATCTTCTTGCATCGGATAATCTTGGGTTCCTCATTGGGTTCTACATTATAAACGTTTGATTTCTCAAAAAGTTGCGGTTGTTGCAAAGTTTTTTTAAAAATATTTTCGAAATCATTTTAGATTCGCATAACATTGGGTTCATTACATATTGCGACAACAAAAAAAGACGCCCTATGGGCGCCCTTTGTAGAATCCTAGCGAATCTTCATAGCAAGCTGGATAATGCGTGCACGCATCTCCGGATTACTATGCAGTGTTTCGTACATCAGATCAATTTCCGCTTTATTCGTACGATATGTTTTGTCATGTTTAATTGTTGTATGAGACCACTGGATCAACGCATTCTCTGCCGCTGTCATTTCGTTAAATGAATCATGAAAGCCTGTCTCAACAACGAGTCCCTCCATGACTTCCTGAGTTATCTCATCATGAGCGGCACGAGCCAGCTCAATCTTCTTCTCCATCACTTTGGCTTTTTCCTCGAACTTGGTCTTCGCCTTCATGTAGTCGAGCTGCGCTTTTGATAATATCGGCTTCATAAATTCATCTTCACCCTCTAAAAATAGTATGTGCTTCCGCTATTGTAGCGTATTCTACATGAAATTACAAAACAATAGATATTGGTAAACGGTTTCTTGAACCATAATACCGTCCCTAAGATCTTGTTAATTATGTTATATATAACCTTATCCCGCAAAATTTACACATAAGAAAAAGAGAGCAAAGCCATCAGAAATCAGGCTTCTGCTCTCGTTCCCTTTGTCCTACAGTTTCTTCTTATTTATATAGCCTACAGCATTTTGAGTTTGCCCATCATGCGTTTCACGATCGTCGCCGTATCTGCACGATTCAGCACGGCGTCCGGATTGAAGTTATACGTTGGTTTCTTCTCGCCTTCTTTCAAGCTATTCGCAACACCAGTGATGATACCGGCCTTACTTACAGCAAGAATGGCTGGGTAAGAATAATTCGATTTGATTTTGCCGACATCTTCGAACTGCTTCTGAAGTGCTGCTTTATCTTTTTCAATTTCACCCATCTTCAGGTTCAGTGCGCGTGCAATCATGTTGGCCGCTTCTTCGCGAGTCAGTTCCATATTAGGAGCAAAGCTTCGAGGCGCTATGCCGCGAATGATCCCTTTTCTGGCCGCTGTCTCAATGTAACGGTAATCCCACTGCATGCTGTTGACTACACTTTCTTGATAGATGTCATCAAACGTCAGCTTGTTCTTATCGGTATCATAATCCAACGGAATATCGAGCAGCTTCACTATAATAGTAGCTAATTCACCGCGAGTCATTGGATCATACACGCCGAATGCATCCGTCTTGGATGCCTTCATGTATCCTCTTGCCAGCATCAATTCAATATCGTTACGTGCCGTTTTATGCGAAATCGCATCGGAGTAGCTATAACGCAAGGATTTAACTGCGTAATAACCAAATCCCTTAAATGGTGCCGTAACAGTTTTCTTCTTGGCGTCTACTTTCCCGCCGATGTTGATCCACGTTCCTTGGGACGGGTTATACCACCAAATGCCCAGGTTGCTGGAAGCCGAGTTCACCAGTGCGGAATCATATTTCAAGGTTATCGTACCTTTTTGAGACAATTCCATCCAGTTCTGCGGAATCAAGCGTTGATGAAATTCGTTTCCTTTTGCGTAAGGATGAGCTGCTGCCTTTACGTTAAAGTCCTCAATGTTGCTGCTGTAGGCATTAAGCGAACCCGCATCCAGCCAGTAAAGAGGCGATGAGTAGCCGTAATGGGCTGCCGGAGTGAAACGGAACGCATTGTTGTTATCCCCTGGAATCAGGGACAAGCGTCCATCCATTTCTACACCGTTCTCGATTTCACCAATTCGATTGTAAGCCTTAACGGTCCGCCCATCGATCTGGTTGGCAATACCAAACAGGATGTCATGCTCACCAAGCAGATTGATCGTAGGCACTTCTGCATTCGGACTTGATTTCGCCTGTTGAAGCACCGTGCCTTTCGGCAAGGACAGGGACAAATCACCCTTAAATACTTTAACCTTACCTGATTTCGAAATATTCGTTTTAAACTGAGAGCCTTCGGTTGCATCATCCGTGTACGTTAAAACGAATTGTCCGCTTGTCTTTTTGGTGCCTTGTTCGATCGTGAACTTGATGGTGTTTTTGCCGTTTTTCAGGTTCTTGACTTCAAGACGGAATATGTCGCTGATCTCGGATTTCACCATTGGCGTTTTGCCAATCAGAATCGAGTCAGCACCTTCAGCCTTGATGCTTACCTCTACAAAGTTCTGTTTCAAAACACCTTCGTTAGGAAGCCTAGGAGAAAGGACTTCGTAAGGCGCACGCTCACGCGTGATCTCAATGGTATCCGTTGTGGTAACCGACTGATAACGCGAACCGATGCTGATTGCCTGCAATCCTACCTCAGGAAGTGCCAGTTCCTTAAACACAACGCGGGCAGAGCTGGAGTTTGCTCCATTTTCAATGAAAACGTACCGGGTGTGCTCCGCCGGATCAATGGGATCCAATTGCGTCTTCAGGGTCCCGCCAGTAAGACGCCAGGTTCCTGAGTTGTCTTTGGTAAAGACTGCAAAGATGGATGGCGAAGGATGACTAAGGTTCACCGTAATCTCATCCGTGTATTCCACCTCAAAGCGAAGACCCAGAGCCTTTTCATATGTGTTATATGCGTTCTCGGCCGTTTCTCTGAACAATCCATCCGGATCGGATTCTGTCGCGGAACCAACCGGGAATGGAATCATGTTTTTGATTACCGAACGCGTATCGCTAAAATAGAGCAGAGTCAGCTTCGTCGAGATTTTCCCGCTCTTGTCAGCGACCACCAACGTATTCGGACCTGGAATCAGCTGCAGGAATGCAGCATCAGTAAAGCTGAACTCGCCATTGCCGTTAACAGACAAATCACGAGTATTACCATTCAAGGAAATGGTAAGTCCTGATGTTCCCGTGTAGTTCACAATCCGACCTGTTACTTGATTGAAATCTGTACTATTCTTAAACACCTGATTGTTATACAAATGATAAATATCAATATAAGTGGAGGACAGGAACGTTACCGGGATCACCTTCGTGTCGGAGACGCCCGATGCATTGCTGACCTTGATGATCAGATTTTGTTGTCCTGAAGGCAAATTTGTGATTTTGAAAACCGTGTTGCCATTATAGGTAAGTTTCTGGGCAATCGTGCCGCCGCCCTTGCTCGATTCAATCTCAACATTGCCTGCGTTCACTTGTTCCACCATTAAGTAGATCGGCAATTCGTTAAGAACGGTATCGTTACCGCTTGGAAAAATGGACTGGGAGGTAGCCGATACCGTTCCGCCACTCTCTGTTACACCATATAGTTGATACACTTGCTTGATTGTAGGCGCATTGACATCACGATAAGTAAAAGGATTTTTCACATCGAAACCAGTGGTAGTGTCCTTTGTATAAACAAAGTATTCCCCGCTCTGTGTAATGCTAACTGAGCCAGTAGTTGTAAAAGGATACATCAAGCTGTTACCCAGGATGCTTGCTGCTCCTACGGTTGCCTGCGAGCTCATGATTGGCACCGTGGATCCTGTCGAAAATACAGATACTTCAAGAGTTGGCGGCACCGCTGGCGTACCAGCCGGAGGAGCATCCATGATAACATAACCGGAGATGACGCCGTTCACATTACCGGTTACAACGGTCTGCCCATCGATCTTAGTGTTACCGATCTGCAGTTGATTGACCGTCAAGGAGCCTGTCGGATGATAGACAACCTGTCTATTGATGGTCTGGGTTTTCGATTCCGAGTTAACGACGATCACCAGATCGTTGACACCCTTCTGCAATTGGATCCCTGCGGAGTAAAACGTATCGCCACCGCCCGGATACATGGCCATGCCGTTAACAGTCACGCCTTTGGAGCCGTTGGTTGCTTTTACCGAGATACTAACCGTCTGTGTGGTAACGACAACCGGCTTGGAAGCATTCTCTTCCAGCACACGTCCATCACTGAGCGCTACTTCATAAACAGCCGGTACATCGGAGAACTTCACATAAGCTGTGGCACTCATCTGCTGACCTTGCGTGCTCATACCCGACACGATGATTTTGTTCACGCCCTGATTCAACTGCACATTCAGGAATTGGAACGTATTCGCTGCTTCGTCCAGAATCGGCTTGACACCTGTTCCGCCCGTGGTTGTGTCATCGAAGCGTTTAATCTCATATGAGATGGTATTCGGGTTAATGCCATTGTAGGTACCCGAAACCGTAATGGAATTCCGGTTCTCCGGTGTTGGGGAGTTCGGATCCGTACTTAGATTCGAAAAGTGAAAATACAAAGCTCCATTCGCAGCTGAAGCCGGTAATGCCGGAATTAGGGAAAAGAACATAGCAATGGCCAATAACAGGCTTGCTATTGTACGGAAATTTTTCTTCAACGGTTGTGCCTCCTTGATCATTCGGACGTTGGCGTCCGTTTTGGGTGTTACGTCGTTCACTGGGTCCCCTCGCTTTCACTGACAGATTGGTTCTAGCGCATAGTTCATATATCGGTCCCAAACATTCAATTATTTAGAAAAAATCACAAAAAAGCCTCACCTTTTTGGGTGAGGCTGGCATGTCCGATCCGGACACATCATGAAAAAAAATAAGTTCTACTTCGTGCGGCTTTCGGGATTTGCCTTCATTCGCATCCGGTTGATCAGACCCAGAATCGGCCGTTTGGTCTTGCCGACCAGTCCGATGATTTCAGCACCGATCTGCATGAAACACATCATGACGCAGATGACGACGAACGTCACCCAGTTCGCTTCATACATGGCAGCCGAAGATTGAATGACGGCCAGTACGCCGAAAAATGCGGCAATCACGTAAATAATCAGCACCGTCTGACGATGACTGAATCCAAGCTCGCGCAGACAATGATGCAGATGTCCCTTGTCCGGAGCGAAGATCGGTTTCTTCTGGATTTTACGACGAATGATAGCGAAAAACGTATCGGACAACGGAACACCAATAATAATCAGCGGCGTAATGAAGGATACAATCGCAATCTGTTTAAATCCAAGCAAGGACAGCATGGCCAAACAGAATCCAAGGAATAACGAGCCCGTATCCCCCATAAAAATCTTGGCCGGATGAAAGTTGAAGAACAGGAACCCGATAATGCTGCCGAGCAGCAGCAGACAGAGCAAGGCAACGGTGGTGTTGCCCATCAAGACGGCCATGACCAGAATCGTGCCGATTGCAATGCCCGAAACACCGGCTGCAAGTCCATCCAGTCCGTCAATGAGATTAATCGCGTTGGTTACGCCGACAATCCAGAAGATTGTCAGTGGAATCGATACCCAGCTCTCCAGCATGGAGTACCGGTCCTGGAACGGTATATTTACAAAGTCCACGGTAATATTAAATCCGAATACAACTACGCAAGCAGCTGCAATTTGAGCCAGAAACTTCACTTTGGCCGAAAGTTCAAATCGATCATCCAAGGCTCCGATCAATACGATCATGGAACCGCCGATCAGAAATGCCTTCATAAAGTTGGCATCCCGAGGCGACAGGCTATCCGGAAGAAAAGGAAGAACTGCAATCAGTCCAAGAATAAAAGCCAGATAGATGCCGAGTCCCCCGAGTCGGGGCATGATCCGGGTATGAACCTTGCGGGCATTAGGAACGTCAACGGCACCAATCTTAACCGCAAACTTCTTCACAAGCGGCGTTAAGAGCAGGGCGAGCGTCAGCGATACGATAAACCCGATGATGTATATCATTAACATGTAATCATTCGACCCCCAATATTGTCTACCGGTTGAATTATACTCCCTTCGGGTCCAAAAACCAATACCAATTTCCGGTGAAATCCCGGATTTCCCCCACAGAAATGAGCCATTTAGCTCGATTTCGTTACGTTTTCTTTCTCGCGCAGCACTTTCACTACGAATTTCGGCAGCGCAAGCATTCTTTTGTAACGGGTGGGCTCCTTCAGAAGGCGGTAAAACCATTCGAGACGAAGCTTTTGGAATACTTTCGGCGCCCGCTTCAGTTTGCCGGAGATAATATCGAAAGATCCCCCGACTCCCATAACAACCGGAACTTGAAGCGCTTGTTTATGCTGCGCAATCCAAGGCTCTTGGTTGTCCGCACCACGGGCGACAAACAAAATATCCGGTGAAGCTGCCCGAATCTGCTCAATGACGGCAGCATCTTCGTCAGGTCCAAAAAAACCGTCCCGGTAGCCGCATATAATCGCAGCCGGATATTGCATTTGTAACCTTTCGGCAGCTTCCTGAATCACTTCGGCAGTGGTTCCCAGCAGAAAGAACTTCCATCTATAGGTTTCCCCGACCTTCAACAATTCATGTAACAGCTCAAAGCCAGTGACGCGCCCCTCCAGCGGTTCGCCGCCCACACTGGCAGCCCAGACGATCCCCGTCCCATCCGGAACGATGATTTCGGCACTTTGCATCATCTGTTTATATTCCGGTTGGTTGACGGCCGTCATCACCATGATCGGATTCGCCGTTATGACATGGTGGGGCTGTCTTGACTGAACAGCCTCGGTCAGGAACTTCACCGTATCTTTCATACTAAGCTTGGAAAAAGGAATCTCGAACACCGATACGGTAGGAAATGGATAGGTCTGTTTCATGTTTATCATCCTCTATGGCGTAAATATTGGGCAATGTGGCGTGCAGGCAGCGCAGCCTCTTGTTTCAATTCGGTAATCTGCTCGCCGTGCTCCGCTTTCCATGCCGCTGCATCGTCCAGCAGCTTCAGCATCTGATCCTTTAACGCAACTGCATCAAGTGATTCACTGCTTCCCGCAGGTTCGCTGCCCAGCCGCTTCAAAAAGTGATTGATTTTCGGATCATAGGAAATTCCGAGTAACGGCACACACTGATTCGCGGCATAGATCAGGCTATGCAGACGCATGCCCAGTATCATATCACAATGGCTGACCTCTCGCAGCATGTCCTGCGGCTGCTTCTCATCACGATAGAAACTGATAATCGAACCGTTCTTGGAAATATCGCCAATGCCGCTAGCAATAAACTGCGAAGCCTCAAGATCATCCGGCTGATGAAAAGGGAGAAAGCGAAGATGTACCGGACGCTGTGCGGCTAATGCCTTTAAACCTTCCGTAACAGCCTTCAGCTCTTTGCGTTCCGGGTGCCAATATCGAACCGAAATACCGATAACCGGCAGAGATCCTTCCCCTTCCGTTTCGTGATTGGATAATGAGGACTGCACTAAAGGTTCTTCGAATGATTCACGATGTTCTTCTATAGAAGAAACTGATGCGACATCGTTCTCTTCTAACCCCGATCCCGGGTTAAAATCACGCTGAACATCCTCACCCTCTGGCAGCGGCATGCCCATCACCGGATCGGGTACGACGTGAATGGCTTCCGCAGATATTCCCATCGACTGAAGCAGTTCACCTGACTGAATGTCACGCACCGAGATGTAGGTGCATTTTCGGAAGATCGAGCGAATCATCGGATAAAACAGCTTACGGTTGACAGGTCCGACGCCCTGCGCATAAATAAACGTCGGTTTACCAAGCCACTGCGCGATCTTGAGGACGCCCAGATAATACGGGATTGTCTTCGGGCTGGTGGCATCCTGCAGCAAGCTTCCTCCACCGCTGATCAAACCGTCACTGTCCTTGATTGCCTGTCGAACTTCTCCCAGCTTCATTCGGTGAACGGATTTTACCCCATAGGCGGCCGAAGTCCAATCCGGGTCAATGGAAAGTACAACGGGATTGATCTCAATCCCCGTTGCCTTACCCTCCTGCTCCAGAGCGGTCAAGATGGATTTGAGGACCGCTTCGTCACCGCTATTTTTGAATCCGTAGTATCCGGAGATGACTATTGTCTTAGAAGTGGAGACCATCGTTTCCAGATCCTTTCTGCCACTTGCCATACCAATATCGCGATCAATCCGATAATCAAGCCGAGTCCAAGACCCAGTACAACGCGAATGGCCGAAATATAGAGTGGCGTGTGAATATGCGTGAATGTTCCGACCATCGACAGCTGCCCCATTACACCGATAATGAGCAGATAAACGGCATGACGGTATTTAAATGACAGGAACACGCCGAGTACCATCATTGGATGGGCAAGCAAGAACTCCTTATTACGCGGACGTACGCCAAACGTATTTTCCAGGAATGTACGGAATGCCATTTCGATCGACGACACAGAGCCTGCATTACCTGTACGAGTGAGATAGTACCAACCGACAATAGCCACAATGCCGGCTGCGATGACCCATGTCAGCGAGATCGGTGCTTTAAGCAGTTTCAGAATTGAGCTATAAGTAGATCCGCCTCGGTACAGAACCACGTAGATTGCAATGAGTCCTATCGGCGCTGCAGCCAGCAAGCTCACGCCGCGGAACTGATCCAGAACGAGCATATAGGTCACATTATTCAATAACGCAACAACGATTGGTACGGCTGCAAGCGACAAAATCGTGGTCTTTATCAATAGTACGATCGAATGGGTCACTCTTCTGCCAGAACTCATGTCCGGTATGCTCTGCTGCGTTTCATTGACTTTACGAATCGCCAGAATGACGGCAACCGTTGGAGCACTGATCGCCGCAAATAAAGCCAAGGCCTGTTCAAGCAAGGTCGGCTTCAGAACATACAATCCCGCACTGCCCAAAAGCCCGATCAGGAAAGCGGCAATCGTAAGGAACGGAATGTAATAGGAAATCATGAGCGAAATCAGAGCTACGGCTCCAACGACAGCCCCAAGCTTGAAGTAACGCTGCAAGGAAGAGTCAGTCACCTTAAACGGCTCTGCAGGACCCATGGTGAAGCCATTGTCCTCGATCTGCTTAATGGCCTGACCCGTACCAGTCAAACTGTCAATCAAATTATCCAGCGGGTGAGTAACGGATGCCTTGGTCATATCTCGGCTCGGCTCCGCGTTTAAATAGAACATTCGAATGTTGCGGTCTTTGGAAGCCAAAGCAAAACGGTCTCCAATAACCTCAGGCTCCAGATTAGCATCCCGCTCGCTTAAGGAATAAATACGGGTTACGTTGTAATCTGTTAAATAAGCAAGTTTCGTAAACCCTTTTTGCGGACGCTTGATATTCTCAATCGCCACGAGGCCGATGCCATGTTGGTTCAAAAGCTCGCCAAAGGAATCCAAGCTTTTCATGTCTGCATCATCATTGAAGCCTCTTGCGGAATCACCTTCAAACAAAATTCGTTTTACGCCGTTGTCCGCGAAGTACGCCATCAGCTTCTCCATATAGGCTTGGTCATACGGAAGACTGTCCGACAGCCGCGGCACAATATTAAAGCCCTTCTCTCGCAGCATGCTTATGGTAATAGGGTCTGGAGACAGCGGCTTAATCACCGCATTGGAACGCGGAGTTTCCAGCACCAACCCATCCACTCCACGATCGAACTGCCAGGATCTTACCGGAATACCCAATCTCGTGTAGGTTTCTTCGATAATGGGTTTAATTAAAGTCGCGCTCTCCTCGTTCAGGAATGAAACATACGTAAAATTCTCATTCGGGGAGACCGTCGTACCTGTCAGATCAGCGACCTGCTGCCCGTCATATACCGATATTCGCCGCGATTTCACCAGCTCGTCCAGCGTGCTTTCATAAAGCGCCATACTGATTACGCCGGCTTCTTTCAGGCGATCCAGCTGCTCAGATACAAAATCCTGCGGCTTGGATTGATACGCCGCGACATCCAACAAATCCCGATAATCAAACACCAGCTCTACATTCTTTGATGTTGATTCTGTTTGCAGTCGGTCATAACCCACCGGCAGGGCCGCTGCAACGCCAAGAACAACCAGAATCCACAGCCACTTGCGGGCTGCTGTGTTCCAGCGTTTCCAATTCTGAACCACGAAAGTACCTCCTCATCGAACCTATGGAAATTTACGATGGAGGGCAATAGCTCTTAGGAGCCTTGCAGCAACCATCGTAAATTCCCTTCGTTCTCTTCTCTCATTCAATGTATTTATGTTTAAGCGTCTACCCGGGCCATGACTTGAGCCGAGAGCGATTGAATTTTGCGATTCGCATCGGCGAGAGATTCGCCGCGCACGGCAAAATACACTTTGATCTTCGGTTCGGTACCGGAAGGTCTCAGGCAGAACCAAGATCCGTCATCAAGCAGATACTTTAACACATTTTCCTTCGGCAACCCGTCCAGGCCTTCGGCATAATCGAGCACCTGCTTAACCGGCACGCCTCCGACTTCCCCTGGCGGATTATCGCGCCAATCGGACATCTTCGCTTGAATCTGGGCGACGCCATCCTTACCTTTGAGCGTCCGAGATTCCAGTGTCTCGAGGAAATAACCGAACTGCTCATACAGCTCCTGCAGGACATCGTACAGCGTCTTGCCTTGTCCTTTATAATAAGCGGCTGCTTCGCATATGAGCATCGAGGCCAATACGGCATCCTTGTCGCGGGCATAATTGCCAGCCAAATAGCCGTAACTCTCCTCATAACCAAACAGATACGTATGGCTGCCGGACTCCTCGAACTGGGTCATTTTCTCACCAATGTATTTGAAGCCTGTCAATGTATTAAAGACGGTGGCACCATAATACTCGGCAATCGCCGCCCCCATCTCACTCGTTACGATCGTCTTGATAACCGCACCATGATTAGGCAGCTTACCCGCTTCCTTCAATTGCCCCAGCAAATAGTGGATCATAATCGCGCCGGATTGATTGCCTGTCAGCACCACGTACTCGCCCTGGCTATTCTTCACGACAGCCCCCATACGATCCGCATCGGGATCCGTCCCGATCAAAATGTCAGCTCCCACTTTCTCGCCCAGCTTCATCGCGAGGGTAAAAGCTTCCCGCTCCTCCGGATTCGGGGATTTGACGGTGGAGAAGTTAGCATCCGGCTCGGCTTGCTCCGGAACGACATGAATATGCTTAAAGCCGATGCTCTTAAGCACGCGCTCTACGGGTGCTTGCCCTGTGCCATGTAACGGCGTGAATACGATATGGATATCTTCGCCCAGCTTGGATTCGATAAGATCCCGGTTCACGCTGACACTCGCCACCGTATCCGCAAAAGCCTGGTCCTCCGCTTCGCCCAGCCAAACCAGCAGGCCTTGAGCCTCTGCATCCGCTTGAGACAGCCTCTTAACCGCAGAGAAGGAATCCACCTCCTGTATCCGGGCAATCACGTTCTCTGCTTCGTCCGGTACCAGCTGGCCGCCTTCACGGTTGTACACCTTATAACCGTTGTATTCCGGCGGATTATGGCTTGCCGTGATGACAATCCCTCCGGTAGCACCCAAGTGACGCACGCTGAATGACAATTGCGGCGTTGATCGCAAGGATGGATACAGCTTCGCTACAATCCCGTTTCCGGCCAAAACCAAAGCAGCCTCTAACGCAAATTCCGGCGAGAAATGCCGGGAGTCATGGGCAATGACAACCGAAGGCTTGCCCTCGGCGGTGCCGTGAGCCTCCAGGATATATTGTGCAAAGCCTTGCGTTGCGCGGCCTACCGTATATTTATTAATCCGGTTGCTGCCTGCACCGATAACACCGCGCAGACCGCCCGTGCCAAATTCCAGATCACGATAAAACCGTTCCTCAAGTTCTTTGGTGTCGTGCTCGAGTGAACGCAGTTCCTGTTTCGTCTCCTCATCTACATAAGGATCATTCAACCAACGTTGTACCGTATCGATTGTTCTCTGACTCATCTCTGACATGAAAAAAAGTCTCCCTTCCTCATCCAAACAAGAATAGTCTGAAAATTACTCCTTATCCGCGAGAGCAAACATAATTTCTCCCTCGGCAACTACACGTCCATCCACTGTAGCAGTTGCTTTCCCTTTACCGATCATGCCCTTCAAACGAATGATCTCGACTTCCAGCCGCAGCGTATCTCCCGGTACCACTTGCCCACGGAAACGGAAACCGTCAATGCCCGCCAAAAAGCCAAGCTTTCCCCGGTTGCTCTCCACATTAAGAATCGCGACAGCACCGACCTGCGCCAAAGCTTCCACAATCAGGACTCCCGGCATAACAGCATATTCAGGGAAATGACCGACAAAAAAAGGCTCATTGATCGTCACGTTCTTGATGCCGACCGCTCGTTTGCCGTCCTCAATCTCCACAATTTTATCGACCAGCAAAAACGGGGGGCGATGGGGAATAATTTCTTGAATCTGTTTGATGTTCAACATAGTATTAAAATCCTCCTTATGTACGTACCCGCCAAGCATAGCGTTTGAAAAGGGGTGTTCGTTCCATTTGCTGCCGCTGTGCCGCTTTCTCAAGCCGCGGGAGGTATTATTTACGGCTGTATCATGCGTTCTCTTGAGGTTTTCTTAACGAATTTTAGATCATGTGCATAAAAAGAAGGATCTGCGGAAAAAATGATGGATATCCTTCACCGCTGCAGAAGTGAAGGTTTTAGATAAGGGGCTTTCTCCCATCGGACACTTGTGTACGAGGAGAGGGCCCTTTTACAAGTTTTTTGGGGTCCCCGCAAAGTATTTGGAATAAGCATCGCAGCATAGGCTCCACTTTGTGGGGTTATTTTATATACATCCGTCCATTGTCATGAAATGACAAAGTTAATACGCAAGTCCCATCCCATTATACCGTTTAACCCCAAAAAAAGAAAACTCCCTTAAAGGGAGTTTGCAGGCTGTCGAGAAAGTCTCGACAGCTATTTTTTGTACATTTAATTCAACACGACACCGCGTTAATATTATATAATATTAGTAAATAAACCGTTCGGAAGGGTGTTAAACATGTTGCGTTCTAACCG